>CAINMG010000033.1 GCA_903850725.1 Candidatus Staskawiczbacteria bacterium | reverse complement strand
GGTTAGGGATTTGGGGGAGACAGAAAATCCGGCCTAGCGACGCTGGCTTTTTGATTTTGGGCCGAGAAAACGGGCCTGAAAAGAGATGTGACGGGTTTCGGGGAGAATGAATTTTTTCAACTCTAGATCAATCCAAGGGATGGGAAATGCGGCGAAGGCGGACCCCACAAGGTCCGCGGCGAGCGTTTCGATTAGTTTACGCTCTTTTTGAAGGGCGGTGCCGTCTGCTTGCAGTTCAGAATGGGTGATTCAATCTTGGGGATCGAGATGACGAATAATTTTCACAGATCAGGAGTCCAATGGGTGAAGTTGAGAGACAACCTGTAATTATACACTTTGCACGAAATTTTTTTCGAGCAGAAACTGAACGAATGAACCGAAGCCCCACGCACTGGCGAGTACGCCAGCAACCCGGAAAGAAAAAACACTCCTTGCATTTCTGATTTGGCGGGGGTGAAATTTCTTTTGAAAAAGGAAAGGGTGGTTTTCTTTCTGGGTTCTGCCCTCCAAGTATTCGGGCAGTGCGTGGGGCTTCGATACAGACTCGGCAAAGCGAAAATCTTTTTTCTGGGGTAAGGATTTTTCGCTTTGCCTCAGCTGATTTTCCGTCCGCAGGAAGGGTCTGGGGAGGAATGCGGGCGGAATTCCAAATCCGCTTTTTCGGAAGTTTTCCGCCATTAATCTTTTTTACTTGTTTGGAACTATGGAATTAACGTTTTGCTGTTGATAATCTTTATACTGTTCAAGATCAGTCATTTTTGATTTCAGAATATTATCCGCATTCATGCGAGATATATTGAATGATTGCCACTGGGAAAGGAAATAGGAATCATATTGTGTTCGCCAGTATAAATCTCGTGCAAAACTTTTTCTCAAATCTTTATTCGAGATATTCAATATTTTTACTGTTTCGGGCACAGCGTCGTCAGATAAACTACTCAAGTAATAAATATCCAAATTACCAGTTGTCGCAAAGCGTTCAATATTGCGCCGTGCTATAAATACATCTGGGTTGAGAATATTCATCACAGTTAGGAATACAACAATCGAAACAAAAGCTCGGAACGCGAAAGCGTTCTCTCTTTTATCTTTATAAATTTTATAGAGTAACAAGATAAAGATAATCGCTAAGAAAATAATAAACGCATGGCTATACAATCTAAGTGTTGTAAAACCATAAGCCTCCTCGTAGAGAAAAAGTCGCTTAAACGCAGACACCATTATTAGTATCACTTGGACAATAAGTGCCATGCTTAATATTTTAAAAATAAAAGTATGTTCAGTATCTTTTTTTGCTGTATATTTTTCCGTAGTCAGAAGTAGTAAGAACGAAATAATCGCGACAGCGATTAACTCAAAAAACCCTTTCCGAGCATATTCAGCGTAAGTGAATCCTTGAGAGGTAATATTACCCTCGCCACCAAAAAGGTATGTTAGTTGAACAAGTATAAATGCAAAAAAGAGAACATTAACCGCACCAAGAAGTATAGAAGTTTCTATATGACCAACAGTATGTAATTTATCGCTTGTCGTACTTGCAATCGTTGAGTTCTCTTTTTTACCAAGAGCATACGAATAAGCACCAATCAAAGCAGAAGTCGCACAAAATACGTGAATTGATCTAAAAACAGTTTGTGGTTCAATAGCAATATGAATCAAATCTGAAAGGTATTTTTGAAAAATAAGGTCAGCCGAAGAAAAAAGTGCTAAGAAAATTAAAATGACAGGAATAGCCAATATTATTCCTTTGACCACTTGTGAAGATACTTTTGGACCGGTGCTAACTTCCCGAAACTTAAAAATATTTGGTAACGTTTGAAAAAATGGTCGAATAAATTCTAATGGAAGAAAAATAATCTTTACATAATCACCCACCAAAAGACTTTTAAGTAATCCAGCAAACGATACTTCGGCAACGAGTAATAGTAATAACAAGCTAGCGACAACATTAAGAAAAGTAAGTAGTGCGCTTGAGCGAACAAAAACCATTGAACTAAAAAATATAAGTGGTACCAGAAGCCAGAGTGCTTGTTTATTTATTTGTCTCTCAGAATATTTTGAGATAACAAATAGTCCGATTAGAAGTAGGCAAACATATATTGGAAATCCAATACCGGGAATTTTGCCGTAGAAAAAATAATCAAAAAGCAATCCTAGTGCAAAAGAAATTCCTGCCATCAACGGAGCTTTTACTGGTATATATGATTGTGAATTTTGAGTGTCCATATTTTTGATTATACTGGTGCACCGTAGAGGACTTGAACCTCTGACCTCCACCGTGTCAAGGTGGCGCTCTACCACTAAGCTAACGGTGCGATAGTCTTGAAACCCTATCACGGGTTAGGGATTTGGGGGAGACAGAAAATCCGGCCTAGCGACGCTGGCTTTTTGATTTTGGGCCGAGAAAACGGGCCTGAAAAGAGATGTGACGGGTTTCGGGGAGAATGAATTTTTTCAACTCTAGATCAATCCAAGGGAT
>CAINMG010000032.1 GCA_903850725.1 Candidatus Staskawiczbacteria bacterium | reverse complement strand
TTTTCAAAATAACCAAAGTATTTATTTCATCCTTTATTTTTTTAAATAGATTCTGTACCAATTCTAATTTTTAAGCACAAATTTTCATGTCCCAGTTTATTGCCATTATCTGGGATAATTTTTAAATAATGTTAGAATTTTTGAATTCAAAATTAAATCATTAGAAAATTATTTTAAAATTTGAAATTAAAAATTAAAAATTATTTTATAACCAACCAAGACTAAGACTGAATAGTTCTAAAATCTGTGTTAGTATATCAGCATGAAACAAATGGTATGGGACGTAGCAATAATAGGCGGTGGACCATCTGGCATGATGGCAGCGGGTCGTGCTTCTGAATTAGGAGCTAAAGTTATTCTAATAGAAAAAAATGAAAGCCTTGGAAAAAAACTTTTAATTTCAGGCGGGGGGAGATGTAATGTAACTAATGCCGAATTTGATACTCGAGCTCTATTGGAAAAATTCAAAGAAAATGGAAAATTTCTTTTCTCTGCTTTTTCACAATTTTCCGTAAAAGAAACTTTAAACTTTTTTAATTCGAAGGGAATGCCAACAAAAATTGAAAATGAAAAAAGAGTTTTCCCAGAAAGCAATTCATCTTCTTCTGTACTTAATGTTTTAGCATCCTATATGAAAGAAAGGAATGTAAAAATATTAACCAACTCCCCTGTTTTAGAAATTAAAAGTGATAGTAAAAAAATTACCTCTGTTATTCTTGAAAACGGTGATGAAATTTTTGCTAAGTCATTCATAATTGCAACTGGAGGCAAATCATATCCAAAGACAGGTTCAACTGGAGATGGCTTTGTATGGCTTAAAAAACTTGGTCACAGCATAATTAAACCCGATTCAGCACTTGTGCCTATAAACATAAAAGAAGATTGGGTAAAAGGATTGCAGGGCATTACATTGCCCGAGGTTAAAATTAGTATTTTCCAAGATGATAAAAAAGTAGAAACAAAACTAGGTAAAATTCTTTTCACCCATTTCGGATTAAGTGGCCCAACTATTTTGAATATGAGTAGGAAAATAAATGAACTAATGCCATATGGCGATGTTTTTGTTTCACTCGATATTCTTCCAAAATTTGATTTTTCTTCGCTTAACACAGAGTTACAAAAAGTTTTTAAAAAACACACAAATAAAAAATTCAGAAATGCAATATTAGATTTAATACCTTCAGGACTTGTGGAAATCATTATAAAAAAATCTGATATAAATGGAGATACATTTTGTCACAGTGTGACAAGAGATGAACGAATTAAACTAATGCATGTACTCAAAGATATACAAATACAAGTCAAGAGTCTACAAAGCCCCGAAAATGCTATCGTTTCATCCGGAGGAGTTAAACTCGAGGAAGTTGATTTTAAAACAATGCAATCAAAACTTTTTTCTAATCTCTACCTCACCGGAGATATATTAAATATCAACCGCCCTTCCGGTGGCTACAGTCTGCAAATATGCTGGACCACAGGATATGTTGCAGGAACAAATGCTTTAAAATAGTTTTAGCTTCTCCGCTCTAGTTAATTTTTTAATCACACACTCTCTTTTAAGCGCCTCACTCTTCGTATCAAATACTTCAGAATATTTTAAGACTACAGGCCGGCGAGCTTTGGTATAACGAGCACCAGTTTTTAAATTATTGTGAGTATGTAGTCTTTTTTTAATATCGTTTGTAGAACCTACATAAAGAGTTTTATCAGCACATTCGAGGACATAAATGTAATACATATTATAGATGTTATAAGTGTTCAAGTTGTTCTAAATGTTGAATTCAGTTAGAACATTACAACAATTATATCACTAGAACGTAATTCCTTATTCTCTTATTCGTACGAATAGGTAAATAAGGAATTACTTTTCGAGGTCTAATGTTTCATCAATCCTAATTTTTTTTACAAAATCGGGCACGTGAGAAACAAGAATCATTGCTCCTTCATATTTATTTAAAGCCTCAGCGATAATTGGTAGGTGGCGAAAGTTTATGTGGTTTGTTGGTTC
>CAINMG010000031.1 GCA_903850725.1 Candidatus Staskawiczbacteria bacterium | reverse complement strand
GTAGTTTTGGTTTTGACTTTGTCTATTTGGGTAGGAGTGTTTTTTTGGCAAAAACAAAATCTTATAGGGGATAACGAGGCGCACCCTTCAACTATAAATCTGAGCGGGCAGGGTTTAAGTAAAATTCCAGAATATGTTTTTAGTCAAACTATTTTAGAAGAGCTTAATGTCTCAAACAATAATCTTACAGGATCAATTCAGTCACAAATTGGGCAATTGAAAAATCTTAAAGTTCTCAAAGCTTCAAACAACAATATGACAGGTGTGCCAGCAGAAGTAGGCCAGCTATCAAAATTAGAAGTTTTGGATTTGTCAAACAACCAGCTTACTGGCTTACCCAATGAATTGGGTAATCTTTCTAAATTAAGAACTTTAAATTTATCAGGCAACAATTATTCTGTGCAGGATTTAAATGGTATCCGCAGTAAATTGCCTTCTTCTGTAAACATAATCACAGATTAGATTATTTCAAAAAAAGCATTGCATCTAAAAGTGTAATGCTTTTTGTTTGGCTTTTTAAATTTTTGTTCCCTTGAATTTGCTATCAAAAAAAGGTAAATTAAAGTATATGGAAAATCAAAAAGCACGCGTAACTTCCGAACATAAAGGTGCTTACAAAGTCATAAATGATAATGGTGAATTTTTGGCCAAAGTAACTGGCAAGCAAATGTTTACTGCCAAAAGTAGAGAAGATTATCCAGCTGTGGGTGACTTTGTTATGATTGATGAATTGTCAGGAACAAGCCTGCTTGCCAGCAGGCAGGCGCTTATCAGGGAAATTTTGCCTCGTAAAAGCATAATTAAAAGAAAAGAACAAATTATAGCAACAAATATTGATATTGCTTTTGTCGTACAGTCACTTGGTAGGGATTATAATTTAAACAGATTTGAAAGATATTTTTCAATACTTGGTGATGGTAGTATAAAGAGCGCAATTATATTAAATAAAATTGACTTAGTTTCCAAAGAAGAGCTTGATGAAGTCCTGGCTCAAATCAAAAATAGATTTCCTAAAATTGATGTTATTTTAACTAGCACTGTTACAGATGAAGCTTTGAGCCAACTAAAAAATTATTTAGAAAAAGATAAAACCTATTGTTTTTTAGGATCTTCTGGCGTAGGCAAATCTTCACTTATAAATAAATTGCTTGGCAGGGATCTTATAAAAACAGAACAAATCAGTTCATATTCAAATAGAGGCAGGCACATTACAACTACAAGGCAAATGTATTTTTTGTCTGATGGGGCAATTGTAATTGATAATCCAGGCATAAGAGAAGTTGGACTTGCAGATGTAGATGTGGGCTTGGATGGTTTGTTTGACAAAATAACTGAATTGTCTTTGCAGTGCAAGTTTAATGACTGTACTCACAATCAAGAAGCAGGTTGCATGGTTTTGCGAGCTGTAGAATCTGGAGAAATTGATAAAAAACAATTTGAAAATTATTTGAGTTTAAAAAAAGAATCGGATCATTATAAAATGTCGGAAATTGAGAAAAAAGAAAAGGAACGTGACTTTGGTAAGTTTATAAATAAAGCTAAAAAATCACTTAAAGAACATAGCCACAAAAAATAATTAATAAAATAACAAAAATATGGATTTACAAGAAATAATTTCCAAAGGTGCTGTAATAATTGATGTAAGAACCAAAGAAGAATTTGATCAAGGTAATATCCAAGGTTCTTTAAATATCCCAGTAGATGAAATTGGTCAAGCTTTGGCTTGGCTTGCCAAAGATGTGCCTACAGTTGTAATTTGTGCCTCGGGCAGTCGTAGTGCTATGGCCAAGCTTATTTTAGATTCCAATGGTTTTAAAGAAGTTTACAATGGAGGCGCTTGGGATAGTTTGGGCAATATTCATACTGGTGCTTGCCCTGTAAAGTAGATAAGCTATAGGGAGGGGACTTTTGCTTAAGGCTAGCATCTATTGCCCGCGAGTTCTTCTCGCGGTTTTTTCATGTTCTTGAATTTACATCAAAAAAGAGTTAAATTTAAGTATAGTAATCAGTCTTGTTTTTTGGTTTTTAAAAAGGCACAGGAGGCTGTAAGACGGGAAGGACAGATCCAGAATCCAAGGATTGCAGAAATGCATTCCTTATAGTCGCCTTGTTCTTTGGCATTTTTGCAGGAATGATTATTTTTGCCCTATTGCGATAGGGTGGCCTGCAAAAACGCTAAGCCCGCGTTCTACGGAACTCGGGCTTTTCTTTTACATTTTGTTAAATTGAGTATAGATGAAGTATTGAACTTGCCCTCGAAAAGGAGTAAATTAAAGTAAAGTAATAGATAAAATTAAAAAGTATTATGGCAAAAGCAATATTATTTGATCTTGATGGCGTAGTGATTACAAGCGCTGGCAAAAGATTTAGTGAAAGGCTTTCAGAAAAGCTGGGCATTTCCATGGAAGCTATATCAGAATTTTTTGTAAAAGATTTTAGGGAGTGTTCTTTTGGTAGGGCTGATTTAAAAGAGAAAATTGCTCCTTATTTGGCTAAGTGGGGTTTTGATGGCTCAGTAGATGATTTGCTTAAATTTTGGTTTGAAAATGAAGGCACTCCAAATAATGAAGTTTTAGAAATTGTTACTAATTTACGATTAAAAGGAATAAAATGTTTTGTTGCTACTCGTCAGGAAAAATATAGAAAAGAATATTTGCTAAATAGTGTTGGACTTAAAGAAAAATTTGATGGAATATTTTGTACCTGCGATATAGGTTATGATAAAAGTGAAAAAGGTTATTGGGATTATGTTTTCCAAGAATTGAACTTAAAACCACAAGAAATTATGTTTTTTTGTGATAGCCAGAAGAATGTTGATATGGCAAAGAGTCTTGGTGTTTGTGCATATTTTTATGAGGGGGTAGATTTTTTAAGGAAGGAGGTTAAAGAGTTAAATTAAAGTAATATGGAAAAAGAACCACAAATAGAACAAGAACAAATAGACCCAGTAGATCCAGCGCTTGTAGAAAGGATTGAAAAATTAGACCTAGATGCTGGTCACAAAATGGACTTACTTATGGTTTTGGCTGGCAGAAAGCCCGCAGTTTATATACATTTTAATGTAAGCATGTGGCACGACCTTGATCAGCAGGGGCATATTTTTAAGTCTGAAGACCAAGTTCAAGAAATTATAGATACAGTCCAAGATTCTGGTTTGCAAAATATAGTTTATCCTAGGGAGGATGATATCCAGCAAATAACTTTAACAGATGGCAGAGAAGCTACGCTTCATAGCAATGTTGTAAAAATTATAGCTGCCAAAGATACAGCTAGCTTAGAAAATCTAGATAAAGCTTTTAAGATAGAAGACGGTGGATTGTCTGTGGGCGTTGCTTTGGGGTTTCCAGAAACAGCTAGCCAGGCTTTTGCTGGCAATATAGAAAAAAAAGATTTAATCCAAATTCCTAAAGAAACTCTTTTAAGCGAAGATTTTCTTTTTTCTCCAGCAGTCACACTTTCAAAAGACCACTGGCAAGAAGAAATAAAAGCTGGCGGCACAAGAGCCAGGGTAGTGGGCCAACTTAGCCCGCAAATTTATCAGGAAGCTTGGCAACGCGGTTTAGATAGTTTGGATCAGCTTGGCTTGGTAGTTGCAGAATAATCACACAATTGAACTTGACCAAAAGAAGTGGTAGATTAAGTAAAAAAATAAAAAATATGTCTAAAATAGAATCAGGCTCTTTCGGAGAAGAGTCAAAGGAACCACAGATAATTGATTCAGAACTAGATAAAGTCTCGCAAGAAGAGCTAAAAACTGGGAAAATTTCTAGGCGTAATTTTTTACGTGGTGCTTTAGCTATTGGGGCTACAACTGCAGTTAGCTCTGTTATTGGAGCTGAAAAACCAGAAACAGATAAAGAAAGACTAGCTCAAGAAATGGAAGCGTTAAGAAGAGAAGCTTTTGAATTTATAAAAGAAACAATAGAAAAAGAAAAAATTAGGGAAAAATTAGAATATCTTGAGCAAACTTATGGTAATTTAGTGAATGGTCTTTTTGGAGATGTTAAAAAAGTAATTGAGATCACAGATCAAATTGAAAAGGATGATAAGGATGGGTGGGAGGGTATATTTGTTGATAAAGATTCCCCAGAGACCGTTCATAAAAGTGTGTCTAGCGAGTGTATAATCTTTTAATTATTTGTGGTTTTTTTAATTGTTTTGTTAAAATATTGATAGTTAGTTACTGGATATTTCATATAGTTTTTTTCTTCAAATTCTTTAATAATCAT
>CAINMG010000030.1 GCA_903850725.1 Candidatus Staskawiczbacteria bacterium | reverse complement strand
CAAAATTATTAGATCAGTTCAATAAAGAGCAATTAAAAAAAGTCCCAGATATAAAACCTGGAGATGTAATCAAGGTGCACCAGAAAATAAAAGAAGGAGATAAGGATAGAATTCAAATTTTTGAAGGTTTGGTTATTGCCAAAAAACATGGTAAAGGAATTAATTCAAATATAACTGTAAGAAAAGTTGTAGATGGTATTGGGGTGGAAAGAATTTTCCCAACTAGTTCGCCTGCAATTGAAAAAATTGAGATTATAAGATCTGCAAAAGTGAGAAGATCAAAACTTTATTACTTAAGAACCGCAAAAGGCAAAAACGCTAAATTAAAGAAAAAAGATTTAGCTGTTGCTGTTGCTGTCGCTGTTGCACCAGAGCTAGAAGAAGCGGTAGTAGTAGAAACAATAAAAGTTTCAGAAGAAAATAATTAATTTAGTGCGGGCGCGGGTGGTGAAATGGCATACACGCCAGCCTAAGGAGCTGGTGCCGAAAGGCGTGCAGGTTCAACTCCTGTCCCGCGCACACTTCACTGTGTTTGGTGCAAGTAAGAAAAAAAGGGGCGCTTAGCTCAGCTGGTAGAGCATTTCATTTACACTGAAGAGGTCATAGGTTCGAGTCCTATAGCGCCCACAATAAAGTTTTGCCGGAGTAGCTCAGGTAGTTAGAGCATATGACTGAAAATCATAGGGTGGCCAGTGCAAGTCTGGCCTCCGGCACCAAAAAGTTATGCACATTGACTTGGATATAGACATTAGATATAATTAAAAAAGATACAATCTATTGTCTATATGGATAATAAAGAAAAAGCAGTAAAATTAAGAGAAAATGGAAAAACCTGTGGAGAAATAGTTGCTATTTTAGGTACTCCAAAAAGCACAATTTGGTCATGGATTAAAAATGCAAATTTATCAGATAAAATAAAAAAAGAGATTTTAAAAAGATCAAAAGAAAAGTGTAGAAAAAATATTATTGATTATAACAAAAAAGTTCGTCCAGTAGAGGCTAAAAAAATAAGAGATAATTGGACAGAAGAATCAAAAAAAGAAATAAAAAAAATTTCCCAAAATGATCTTAGGTTGATAGGTAGTGCTCTCTATTGGGCGGAAGGCAACACCAAAAATAGGAATCGGCTTCAGTTTAGCAATTCAGATCCGCTCGTATTAAAGGTTGCGATTAAATTTTTTAGAGAAATTTGCAAAGTTAAAGATAAAAGTATTTGTGCTAGGGCACATATTTATCCTGGTATAAATTATAAAAAAATTTTAAATTTTTGGTCTATAACACTGAAGCTTTCTAAAAAGAGATTCTATCCACCACAAACTCAAATAAGCAGAGCAAGTAAGGGGAGAATGCCAAGAAATACTCTTCCTTATGGGACGCTTCATTTAACTGTTTTGAGTACGGAATTGTCTAGTAGGGTAAAGGGTTGGATACAAGGAATCTCTGAAAATATTTAAAATTGCGGGTGTAGCACAATGGTAGTGCATTTGGTTGCCAATCAAAGTACGTGGGTCCGATTCCCATCACCCGCTCATTAAAT
>CAINMG010000029.1 GCA_903850725.1 Candidatus Staskawiczbacteria bacterium | reverse complement strand
CTAAAAATTATAAAGTGGTATTATAAAATAATTAAATTTTATTAATTTAATAAAGCATTGTTTTTTTAAATTGTTATTTTGTAGTAATATTAAAAAACAAAGCAAAAAATATTATGGTAAAAATATTCGGTGAACAACCAAGAGAAGAAGGAGAAGAAGCTCCAAAATTAATCATTCCGGAAAGTTTTAATACAAGAGATCAGAGTGATGTCTCAAGGGCAAGGGTCGTGGAAGATATAGAAGAAAGAAGAGATGTAAGAGAAAAGATAAAAGAAGGGGAACTTCCTACTTCAGTTGAGTTGTCCAAACTTACCCAAAACGAAAGACAGCCTAAGAGAGAATACCAAGAAGGTCCGGTAATAATTGGTGGAGAGCAAGAAAAAGAGGAGGTGGTGGTTAAAAAAGAGGAGGAAGTTATAAAAACTAAAGATAAAAATTCTCAAGGAATAGTAATCCCAGAAAGTTATGGTTCGCCTCGTTCAATAAGAAAGGAGCAAGATAAAGATATTGAAGCTCAAAAAAGAGAGGAAGAACAAAGAAGGGAATCAGAAGCAAACAGCCCGAAAGTTGCTCGGGAAAAAAGAGAATATCAAGAAGGCCCAGTAGTTTTAAAAACTGAAGCTGAAAAAAGGGCAGGACAAGAAAAATTAAAATCCCAAAAAATACAAGAAGGTGAAATAGAGACGGCTAAGAGAAAAGAAAGGGCTAGAAATAATCTTCAGGAATTTTTAGAAAGATTAAGACTAGAAGATTTAAATTCTGTAGATGACTTTCCTGAGTTAGGTTATTATTCGCAAGAAGATATTGATGGTGTTGATATTGATAAGTCTTTACTTATAAAAAGAGCTAAATATCCATATGAGGTAATTACAGATGGAGAGATGCTAATTCCAGAAGCAAAAGCAAAAGCTATAGAGCTAGCGAAAAAACAAGGGCTTAAAATTTATACTAAAAAAGAATTTTTTAGCGAAGAAAGGGTAGCTCAAACAGAAAAAACAAAAAAAATGAGCCAAATGGATTCTACTATTATTGGTGAGTGGAATAAGCTTTCTGATAGTGAAAAAAATAAATATGGAGAAAGTAAAGATGAAAATGATAGAAGTAGAATAAGAATGTTTGCTGCTGAGCTGGATAAGAAAAGATTAGATTTAGAAGGTAACGGTATAAAATTGAATAGAGAATCTTATTATCAAATGATAAAAGATGGTTTAAACCCTGCAGAATTAAAAATTAAAACAAAAAGAGCATGGTTTGTTGGTAAAAAATCTACATCAGTAGTTATCCCTTCTTCACAAAAAGGAGGTGAGCCATTAGTGCTTACAGAAGAAGAATTCAAAGAAAAAGTAAAAATGTCTGGAGAATCTTTTGATAAAATAGTCAAAGAATCAGCTCAGAAAGAATTAGACAGCCAATTTAGTGGCGAGCTATATAAAATGAAAAAAAGAGAAAGAGATTGTGCTAAAGAACTAATAGATGATGCTGTTGTTGGCTATGATTTAGCAAAAGAATTGAGAGAAGAAAATTTAGATTCAAATCAATCTGAAGAAGCTGATCAAGAGGAATCTAAAATAATTATGCCAGTAGAGATTGGGGAAAAAAGAACGCCGGAAGTTCAAAAAGAAATGGAAAGAATTAAAAAAGGAGCAGAAAAAGAACTAGAGAGAATAGGAAAGATCAGAGATAATATTGCCAAAATATTGGCAAAAAAGAAAAACAAAGAGCTTCTTACTGCTGTAGAAGTGGCTACTCTTAAAACAGCTCAGCAGGAATTCGTTGCCGAAGCCAATAAATAATTAAAAAAACACTCGGAAAAATCCGGGTGTTTTTTATTGTTTACTATATTTTATGTTTTTTATGAGATCGCGAAGTTCCCCTGCTCTTTCAAAGTCTAAATTTTTTACAGCTTGTTTCATCTCTTTCTCTAAAAGTTTTTTGCGTGCTGGTTGTGGTAAGCCATCAATAAATTCAAATTCTTCTTCTATGTCTTCTTTGCGAGACATATCCCAATCCCTAATATTTTTTATAATAGCTGTTGGAGTAATATTATTTTTTTTATTATAATCTTCTTGAATTTTTCTTCTTCTATTTATCTCATCTATTGCGCCTTGCATAGACATAGTAGTTTTATCTGCATATAAAATGATTTGTCCATTTATGTGACGGGCGGCTCTACCCATTGTTTGGATTAAAGTTGTTTTGTTTCTTAAAAATCCTTCTTTATCAGCATCTAAAATTGCAACTAATGAAACCTCAGGTAAATCTAAGCCTTCTCTAAGTAAATTGATTCCAATTAAAACATCAAACTCTCCTTGTCTAAATTTTTTTAAAATTTCAGGTCTTTCTAAAGTTTTTACCTCAGAATGTAAATATTGAGCTTTAATTCCCCTCTCAAGTAAATAATCAGCAATTTCTTCAGCTAATCTTTTGGTTAAGGTAACTACTAAAATTCGCTCTTTCTTTATTATATATTTATTTATTTCTTTAAT
>CAINMG010000028.1 GCA_903850725.1 Candidatus Staskawiczbacteria bacterium | reverse complement strand
ATTGTGCGACCCCCCAAAGAAGAGCCAACACAAGTTATCCACAGTTTAATAACAGGTGTGAATATTTTAGTCTTATTTGACATTATTGTATTAAAAAGAGAAAATACATCATTACATTACTAATTTTTTAATAAAATAAATTATGGATAATAAAGAATTATGGCAATCAGTTTTAGCCCAGATGCAGTTTCATGTATCTAAGGCTAATTTTGCAACATGGTTTAAAAATACTGAGATTATTTCTAAAGATGACAAAACTATTGTAATATCTGTTCCGAATGCTTTTTCTAAAGAATGGTTAAGTAATAAATATAATAAATTAATATTAAAAGCCCTGCGAGACACTGACGAACAAATTAAAGACTTAACTTTTATAATTAACCCCCAAGCTCAGAAAGTAAACCCTCCTTCTTTTAGAAATATTCCAGTTGAAGATAAAATTGAAACAGAACAATTAAAGTTTGATGAATTTAAAATAAACAAAGATACTAATTTAAATCCAAAATATACTTTTGACAATTTTGTTGTTGGCTCTTTTAATGAACTAGCCAATGCTGCAGCTCTTGCTGTTTCAGAAAATCCTGGAAATATTTATAACCCCTTGTTTATTTATGGGGGAGTGGGACTTGGGAAGACACATTTAATACAAGCTATAGGAAATAAAATAGCAGAAGATTCATCAAAGAAAAAAGTAAAATATATTTCATCGGAAAAATTTGTTTCAAATATTGTGTCCGCTATCAGAGGTGGAAGTATTGAAGCTCTTAAAAATAGCTTGTCTTCAATTGATGTTTTGATAATTGATGATATTCAGTTTTTAGCTGGTAAAAATAAAACACAAGAAGAATTTTTCCATACTTTTAATTCTTTATATGAAAAGAATAAACAAATAGTGCTTTCTTCAGATAGACCCCCAAACGCTATTCCAGAATTAGAAGAAAGATTAAGATCAAGGTTTGAAGGTGGGATGATAGCTGATGTAAGTTTGCCAGATTATGAAACTAGATTAGTTATATTAAAAAATAAAGCTCAAGAAAAAAACCTTAATATTTCTGAAGAGGTTTTAGAATATATAGCCAGTAATGTCAAAAAAAATATAAGAGAGTTAGAGGGGGCTTTAAATAGGCTATCTTTGCATACTAAAACAAATGATTTGAGCATTACAATAGATTCTGCAAAACAATTATTAAAGGGTTTTGTTTTTTCACCATTTGATGTTGTAAGTTACAAAAAAATCATAGAAACTGTTGCTAAATTTTATAGTTTAGATGAAAAAAGTATTTTTTCTTGCACAAGAAGAAAAGAAATTGTAAGACCAAGACAAGTAGCAATGTTTTTGTTAAGAAAAGAATTAAGATATTCTTTTCCAGCTATTGCGAGAAAATTTGGCGGAAAAGATCACACAACAGCTATTTATGCCTACAAAAAAATAATGCAAGAAAATGAAGAAAACAATCAATTAACCGAAGAATTAAATTTAATAAAACAGCGAATATACAGTGGATAAGTAGTAGATAATATATAGTAAAAGAATATAATAAAAACATACCCCAAATATCATACCAATAATATCCACAGTCTCTATAATTACCCAATCCAATATCTTATCCACAGTTTCTTAACAAAAATAATTCATTGAGAAAACACTTTAAGGAAAAGTAAAAATAATTAACACATAGTAATAACAATAAATTAATATACTTATAACTACTACTAATAAATAATTAAAAAACAAATTTATGAAAATAGAAATTTTAAAAGAAAATTTAAAAAATGCTTTAAATATTGTAGAAAGAATTGTCGGTAAAAATTTATCTTTGCCGATTTTAGATAATGTTTTAATTGATACTGAAGATAATTATTTAGTTTTAAGTTCTACAGATTTAGAAACAGCTATTAAGTTATGGGTATTAACTAAAATTGTAAAAAAGGGAAAAATAGCTATTCCTGTAAAATTTTTATCTAGTTTTGTTTCTTTATTGCCAAATGAAAAAATTACTTTAGAGGAAAAAAAACAAGGTCTTTATGTAGAATGTAGTAACTTAAAAACACAAATACAAGGTTTTAATCCAGAAGAATTTCCAATTATCCCAGAATTTAAAAATTTGGAATTTATTGAGGTAGACATTAAAAAGCTTTGTCAAGGTTTGTCTCAAGTTGTAGATATTGCCTCTGTTTCACAATCGAGGCCAGAAATCTCAGGTATTTATTTTTTATTCTCTAAAAATATTTTAAAAATTGTCGCGACAGATAGTTTTAGATTAGCTGAAAAAACAATTGTTTTAGAAAAAGCAGTTATCAAAGAAATGTCTTTTATTATTCCTCAAAAACCAGCTAAAGAAATAATGAATATTTTAATGGAAAAAGAAGAAAATGCAAAAATTTATTTTTCACCAAGTCAAATAATGTTTGAAGTTTTGATGAAGGAATCAGAAAGACCACAAATTCAAATTACTTCAAGATTGATTGAAGGAGAATACCCAAATTATCAAGATATTATTCCAAAAGAATTTAAAACAAAAGTTGTGCTAAAAAGAGATGAGTTTTTAAATCAAATCAAAACAGCTTCTCTGTTTTCTGGGAAAATAAATGAAGTAAAATTTATAGTTAATTCAAAGAATAACGAGGTTGAAATATTCGCTCAAAGCCCTGATATTGGAGAAAATAGATCTTCACTGCAAGCTAAAATACAAGGCGAAGATTTGGAAGTTTCTTTTAATCACAAATATTTAATTGATGGTTTAAATAATATAAAAAGCTCAGAAGTTATTTTTGAGCTTTCAGAGAAGGAGGGACCTTGCGTTCTAAAACCAGTTGGGGATGTAAATTATTTGTATGTAGTAATGCCAATTAAATCAACATAAAAAAATTTGACACAGATTTTCAAAGAGATATAATAAAGATGTAGTGTAAAATTAAAGAAATAAATTTATGGTAAAAAAAATAACAATTGATGACTTGGCATTAATGATTGGTAAAGGATTTGTAGGCGTTGATAAAAAATTTGAAGCAATAGACAAAAGGCTTTATGATATTACAGAAACAACGGCAACAAAAAATGGAATGATATCAGGATTTAAAGCGGTTAATAAAAGATTTGATAATATAGAAAATATTCTGCTAAAACAACATTCAGAAAAGATTGAGCGATTAGAAAAGAGAATAATTGTTTTAGAAGAAGCGATGTCTATAAAAAACTAAAGTATAAAAAATGCTAAGCCATCTCTCAAAGCTTTTACTCATAACCCTCACCACAATCTTTGTCGGTAGTTTTTTGTTTGTACTAAACCCACAAACAGTTAACGCAGAAGAATGGCTCACAGGTTGGAGTTACAGAAAGAAAATAACCATAGATCAAAGCAACGTAGACGCAGATCTTACAGACTTTCCATTATTAGTAAAAATTACCAATGACTCAAATCTAAGCACAGCACTAGCAAATGGTTATGATATTAGATTCACCAGCCAAGACGGCGCCACACTTTTAAAATACGAACGAGAAAGCTGGTCAGGAGGAAACAGTTTGCCAGTCACAGCTGTAATCTGGGTCAAAGTACCAAATATCTCAGCCACAACCAACACAGACATATACATGTACTATGGCAAAGCCGATGCAACAGATGGCCAAGATGCAAGCAATGTGTGGGATTCAAACTTTAAAGGGGTGTGGCATCTTAATGATCCAACTAATCCTTTAGATGCAACAAGCAATAATAATGACGGAACAAATTATGGTGGTACCTCAACAACGGGGAAAATTGCTGGTGGAGTTGCATTTGACAATTCTTCTTTTCCCACTCTTGCGTCTAATTTTTATCACACGGATTTTGGTTCATCCACATCCTTCAATTCGTCAGATTACAGTATTAGTATTTGGTTTAAGAAAACAACGGCTAATGCGGGCGGAGCGATTTTTGCAAGAGCTAACGGACTTTTTTCAGGATCACAGTTTGCTTTGTTTCTGGGTTCTGCATCAGTTCGGTTTGACTTCCCCTGGGTAAAAACAATTTTGAATTACTTTTCTGTTCCAGCTGCTGAAAATATTAACTGGCATTTATTTACTTATACACGAAGTGGCAATATCCATACTTATTTTTTTGATGGTTCTATTGTTACAACTGTAGTAGATGCCACGGCACCCGGTTATAATGGTAATGTGTGGATAGGTGGAGGAAATTTTGGTTTAGGCGCTTACTCACATTTTACTGGTAGTCTTGACGAGCCTCGTATCTCCACCACCGCCCGCACAGCCGAATGGATTAAGTTTGAATATAACAACATGAACGAATCAGATAATGAACTTGCTATTTCATCAGAGCAAGACACCACCCCACCCACAATCTCAAGCTTCTCTCCTACATCAGGCTCCACAGTCACAAGCTCAACTCCCACAATCACATTTACCACAAACGAAAACGCCACTTGCAGAATATCTCGCAATGTAGATGAATCATATCAAGATATGGCAGACAACATCACTTGCGAAGGTTCAGGCACCACAAGTCAATCATGCACAACCCCAGACCTTGGCACAGATGAAGGCACAAAGACTGAGACCGTTCATAAAAGTGTGTCTAGCGAGTGTATAATCTTTTAATTATTTGTGGTTTTTTTAATTGTTTTGTTAAAATATTGATAGTTAGTTACTGGATATTTCATATAGTTTTTTTCTTCAAATTCTTTAATAATCAT
>CAINMG010000027.1 GCA_903850725.1 Candidatus Staskawiczbacteria bacterium | reverse complement strand
TTGAATCTGTTACTTCTTTATTGAAATATATTTTACATATTTCCTTTGGAATTAAAGTCCAAAATATGGCAGCACCTGAACATAAATCACGTATTGCAATTTGCAATCTATCATTTTCTGTTGTACCCCAAAATTTAGCCATATCATCGCTAAATACACTTTCTTTTACCTTAAATGAACCTATCACTTTAGGACTATCACAAATAGGTACAATTAATGTAGTATCTTTAAATTTTAATATTACTTCTGGTTTCATTTTTATTTATATTTTATTTAACACAAAAACCGGACGTTATAAACATCCGGTTAAGAATCAATCAATCAATTATCACAAAATATTATTCGTTATAAAGCGGAACTTCAATAGTTCTAAAACTTGCACGTCCTGTTATCATTTGATTTGGTGTAATACTAAAAGAAGATGAAGTTATCATTAATCCTTTTATGATACATAAAAGAATTTCTTTTGTTGCAATCGGATCTGTATCTAAAAGAACCTCACCGTCAGCAACTTGTTTATAAACCTTCAAATCAATAGTTGTTGCACCAAGTCTTAAATGTTTCTCAAATTCATCACCACTTTTAAATTTGTGAGAAATAGCTGTACTAAGTACTTTGCCATTAGCATCAACATCCGAAAGTACGTGCTTTTGTAAATCTACAATAAAAGTATCAATATCAACCGTTAAATTATAACCAGTGTGATGTATTTCCATAGGTCGCATTCTACCAATTACATTTGCATCGGTGAGTGCCATTTGTTCATTTACGCTTATACTTGACGCATAACCAATTTTTGTATTACCTACATAAACTACGGCCATTGCGCCATCCATTAACTCATTTAGTGCCATTTTCTATATTTTTAAATTGTTGCGTATGCAAGTATGAATAATTTTTCATTCGTTGTTGGCTCTTGGTACTCAAATTCTACGTATGTATCAACAGCACGTTTTGTGATTACAATATTTCTCCATGAAACAATTAAGCCACTTGCAACCATATCACTAAGGAAATTAGCTAAATTTGTTTTCAATAACGAAGAGGGATATTTTAAACTCGTAGTTCCGATAAATTCTTTTTTGAATTTATTGATAAGTGATTTAATCAAATATTCTTTAATTTGAACACTCATATTTTCATAAGAAGAACCATCTGGATTCATGTAAAACTTATTTTTATCACCTTGTAAAGTGTTAATATCTAAGTTTACAACTAATCCAATTCCATCAACTTCCCTCAAATGTAAAACTCCAAATTGAATTAGATTTTCGCGGTCGGTAACATTATTTAAAATATCCTGACTTTTGGTAATTCCTAAAGTTTTATATGTTAATGAATCTTGTGGATTTTGGCCTGCTCTATATCCTACCGCTTTTGCAGCAAAATAAAGTGAAGGTTTTGGAACTTGAATCGAAGGTGTTACTTTATCTGTTTGGAATATACCACCATGATATACGGTTGCAAATTGACTTGCAAGTAATTTTGCAGCACCTACCGAAGTTGTGGAATCAGTTGAAATTCTAGATCCCCTATTTTCTTTTACATTTTGCCCCCCTACATGCAAAGTTGGCTTACTACCAATTCTATCATTTAGGATATAAGAAAGTAAAGCTAAATTGTTTGATCCGGCAGCATTATCTTCATATTCCAATGGTAATAAGAAAGTATAATCATACTCTTTTATTTCACTTAATAAAGCAGTTAAAGCAGCAC
>CAINMG010000026.1 GCA_903850725.1 Candidatus Staskawiczbacteria bacterium | reverse complement strand
CTTCGTTAGCCTGACAAGGCTTCCATGATTCAGGTGGACCATAGCTTGGAAAACTTGAAATCACGCGTACGGAAACGCCGCGCCGTGATGATTCGTTAGCAAGTTCAGACAGTAAATGCCCGGTAGATGCAACATCCGGGATGTAGTACTGATTCAAAATTACAAGTTCAAATGGTTTATCAGTCATATCAACTTTCAAGTTTTGATTACGAAATACCTTGCAGATAAATCTAAAGTATGGATTGTATGACTTGTGACGTCTACTCGACAGACAGTATGTGCGATTCGCTATTTATCATTTAAAAATTGTTAGAAGTGTTTAGCTCGCGGAGACTTTTCTCGGCGAGCTGTCATTTTTCGCAAAAACACTTTTAAATATTTTTAAAAGTGATGCGCAAGATAGAGTTTGGAAAAACTTTAAAATTAAATAAAAAATCTATTATGGCAACAGAAGAAAAAAAACCCGTAGTCAAAAGAGTAAAAAAACCAGTTGAAGAAAAAGTTGAAAAACCAACTGAAACTGTTACTTTGCAGAAATTGAGGATTAAGCTTAAGGCATATGATCATAAAATTATTGATAGTTCTGCTAAACAAATAATTGATATTGCCAATAGATTTGGAGCTTCAGTTTTAGGTCCAATTCCTTTGCCAACAGAAATTTTAAAATACACTGTAAATAGATCAACATTTATTCACAAAAATGCTAGAGAACAGTTTGAAATGAGAGTTCACAAAAGAGTTATTGATATTTTAAATCCGGCAGCAGACATTATTGAAGCGTTAAGAGATTTAAATTTACCTTCAGGTGTTGACATTGCCATTAAAATATAATAAGATAACTAATTAAATATAAATCGTTAATAGCGATTGTTAACTTCCTCATAAAATGGGGTAACAACATTGCCAAATAAAATGGGCAAATAGCCCGTTTTTCATTTAAACAAACAAAAAGATGAAATTTATTTTAGGAAAAAAAGTTGGAATGTCTCAGTTATTTGATAAAAATGGAAAATTAACTCCAGTTACTTTGATTGCTTCAGAGCCTTGTGTTGTCTTACAGAAAAAAGTTCCAGAAATAGATGGATATTCTGCAATTCAGTTTGGACAAGAAAAAATTGAAAAGAAAAATAAAATAAAAAAGTCAATGAAAGGTAAGGAGTATAAATCTGTTAGAGAAAATAGAATAAAAGCAGGTGAGATCGGAAAGGAAGAGATAAATGTAGGAGACAAGGTTGATGTTTCGGTATTTATTGAAGGTGATAGTGTTAAAGTTTCAGGAATCTCTAAAGGAAAAGGCTTTCAAGGTGGTGTAAAAAGACATGGTTTTCATGGTAGAAACAGAAGTCATGGAGCAAAGCACGAATCAAGGCAAATTGGATCTACGGGTTGTAGATTTCCACAGCATGTTATTAAAGGAAGAAAGATGCCAGGAAGAATGGGAAGTGATAGAGTAACAGTTCAAAATTTAAAAATAATGAAAGTGGATTTACCAAACAATCTATTAGTTGTCAAAGGAGCAGTCCCAGGAAGAGATGGAACATTATTAGAAATAAGAGGATAAAAATATGAAAATAGAAGTTTATAACATTAAAGGCAAAAAAACAGAAGACACAGTTACTCTACCAAAGGAAATTTTTGAAGTTCCAATGAACTCTGATTTAGTGCATCAAGTTTTGACTTCCCAGATGGCTAATAAAAGACAAGTTTCAGCTCATACAAAAAATAGATCAGAAGTAGCAGGGAGTGGAATAAAACCATGGAGACAAAAAGGAACAGGAAGAGCCAGGCATGGATCAAAACGCTCACCAATTTGGGTGGGAGGAGGAATAACACATGGCCCAAGAAAAGAGAGAGTTTTAGAAAGAGAAATTCCTAAGAAAATGAGAAGAAAAGCTTTGTTTATGGTTTTATCAGAAAAAGCAAGAACAAGTGATTTAATTGTTTTAGAAAAATTGGAATCTAGCTCAGGAAAAACAAAAGAAACAGCTAAAATTTTAAAAAATTTGCCTTTAGATGGAAAATCAGTGTTTATAGCTTTGCCAGATTATGATAAAAATGTAGTAATGTCAGCAAGAAATATTAAAAAAACAAAGATTGATTCAGCAAGAAACATTAACGTGCTTGATTTAATGAATGCAAAGTTCTTAATTTTAACCAAAGAAAGTATTAAAACAATTGAAAATACATTTATAAAATAATTTTTCATTGCGCTAAATAAATTTATGGCATTACTAGATTTTTTAAAAAATAAAAAAGATGCAGAAAAGGCAAGAGAGAAAAAACCAACTAAAAAAGTTGATTCTGTTAAAGTTGAAAAACAAGTAAAAAAAGTAGAGAAAGTGGTTTCTGAAAAATCTGTTTCTAAATCAAATAAAAAATCCGGAAGCTTTTCATATTCAGTTATCAAAGAGCCTCATATTTCTGAAAAAGCTTCTGATTTGGCAGAAAGAAATAATCAATATGTTTTTGAAGTAGTTAATGGTTCAAATAAAATAGAAATTAGAAAAGCAGTAGAGGGAGTTTATGGAGTTAAGGTTTTATCTGTAATTATAGTAAAAATACCACACAAAAAAAGAAGAATTGGAAAGACAACAG
>CAINMG010000025.1 GCA_903850725.1 Candidatus Staskawiczbacteria bacterium | reverse complement strand
TAAAGATAATATTTCGCAATCAAATGAAATCACAATCACCGATAAAGACGACACAATCACACTTACAGATAAAGCAGGCAACACAACTGAGATAAAACTTAAAGACAAAAACAGAAAAATCACCATGAAAGCAGAAATCAAATCAATTAAGTATAATGGAAAGCTGGCAGACACTAGCAAAAACAAAATGGCTTTCTTATGGCTATATGACAAAAACAAGAATCTCAAAATGCTTTCACAATATGTAGCTTCAAAAAAAGATTATAATGTGCTGGCAGTTTATGGTGGCAAAAATACAACCTTTGTTGGTAAAGACAGTGGGGGCAAAATATTAAAAACAGAGAAAGGTTTAAAGATTCTCAAAATTACTACGGAGAAAGGGGATTTGGGGTGGGGGTATTAAAACTATAGAAAATCGTCAAAGTGGGAAAGGTGAGCTAAATGGCTCACCTTTTTTTTACGACTAAAAATGTGAATATTTGTAAAAAAGTAAAAAGTTGACCTGTGGATAACTTTTTCATTTTAAGACTATTCTAGGCTATTTTGAGGGGGTATTGACTGCATGGTATGAAATAGAGTATAAAGAACATGAAGTGGGAAGATGTGGATAACTGTGGGATAACTCAAGTTATCTGTGTATAAGTCAAAAAGCTATATTCTGGGAATATAGCAATAAACTCTCTGCGAATTGCTAAATTATTTAGAGTGTGCAAATCAGCGATAAACTTAATGTTGCTTCGCTAAAACAAATATTGTGCAATTCATTTATATCAAGTAATTCGTAGAGAGTACCCACATTCATGTTTAAACAATTTTCAAATCTATGTTAATTGGTCAATACGAGCACACAATTGATAGCAAGAAAAGATTATCACTCCCTGTAAAGTTCAGAGGAGAATTGGGTTGCAAAATTATTGTTACCAGAGGAGTTGAAAATTGTTTGAGCGTTTATACAGAAGCAGAATGGCAGGCAGTTGCACAAAAATTAAGTTCTATGCCAATATCTCAAGTTGAAGCTAGATCTTTTGCTAGAATTATTTTGTCTGGAGCTATGGAAGTTTCTTTGGATAAACTTGGAAGGATTTTAATACCAGATTATTTAAAAGAATATGCTGGCTTAAAGAAAAATGTTACAATTTGTGGCTTGTCAAATAGAATTGAAATTTGGGATTCTGAGAAATGGGATGCTTATAGGAAAAATGCTGAAAAGGGAGTAGAAGAAATTGTTTCAAAATTAGGAGCATTGGGTATATAATTTCGCTTGGCAAATAAACTTTCTTCGCTCGCCAAATCAAATTTTTCTGCGCGCCACGGTCTCTCTACGGGGCAAGCGCATGCTCGAAAAATTTATTTGGCTCGCTTATATATTTAAAATGCATATACCTGTTTTACCAAAAGAAGTAATAGAATATCTTGAGGCAAAGCCAAATGAAAATTTTGTTGATTGCACTATTGGCCAAGGCGGGCACACAAAATTAATTTTAGAAAAAATAGCGCCATTAGGAAAAGTCTTGGGAATTGATTTGGATGCAAAACAAATTGAGAATTGCAAAGCTTTAAAGGAAGTATTTGGCGAGAGATTAGTTTTGGTAAATGATAGTTATGCAAATTTAAAAGAAATTATCGAAAATAATAATTTTACAAATATAAATGGTATTTTAGCTGATGTTGGATTTTCATCTTTTCAAATAGAAGAATCTACAAAAGGTTTTTCATTTTTAAAAGATGAGGACCTGGACATGAGATATACCACCAAAATTCAAAATGAACTTACAGCTACCACTATTGTGAACGAATATTCGCAAGATGAGATTGAGAAAATATTAACTGAGTTTGGTGAGGAAAAGTTTGCAAAACAAATCGCACGTAAAATAGTGGAAGAGAGAAAAATAAAAGAAATAAAGACAACTTTTGACTTAGTGAGAATAATTGAAAGAGCTGTTTTGCCAAGATATCGGGGTGCGATCCCGACCCCTTTTAGGGGTCGAGGACTCGCGATTCGACCTTTTGGTCGAATCGGAGCAAGAACTTTTCAGGCTTTAAGGATTGCAGTAAATGGCGAGTTGGATAATTTAGAGAAAATTCTACCACAAGCACTTTCGGTTTTAGAAAAAAATGGAAGATTGGTAATAATTTCTTTCCATTCTTTAGAAGACAGAATTGTCAAAAATTATTTTAAACAAGAAGTAGAAAAGGGAACAGTAAAAATATTAACTAAAAAGCCGATTATAGCAGGGGACGAAGAATTAATGGCAAATCCTCGTGCTAGATCAGCAAAATTAAGAGCAATTATCAAATTATAATTTTTTCAAACAAATTCGCTCGGCAATAGACTTTTTCTGCGGGGAGAGCCTCTCTACGGGGCACCCTCTCCTCGAAAAAGTTTATTGCCTCGCTCATTTTCGCAAAAATATGACAACTTTAGCTTATTCATTATCAAAAGTAAAAACAATCTCTTTGGCAATGCCAGAAATTAACTGGAAAAGATTATATATAATTGGATTTTTTGCAATGGTGTCGGTATTATTTTTGTCATTGATTTTTTATGTTTTTGGTGTTAATGAATTAACTAAAGGTGCATATCTTATAAAAAATTATCAAAAAGATATAGCATTATTGTCACAAGAAAATGCAGGATTAGAAACAAATTTTGCTGAGATTGGATTTTTGGGAAGTATGCAAGAGAAAGCAAAAGAGTTAAGTTTTGAAAAAACAAAAGAAGTCAAATATATTCAAGTTGTGAGTGGCGAATTAGTTAGAGCTAAATAATATATGATTTTATGAGAAACTGGAGAGTTAATACAATTTTAATAATATTTTTTATATTTGCGTCAATTGTAATAGGACGTTTATTTTTTTTACAAATAATTAATCATAAGTTTTATCAATCGCAGGCATTGGGACAGCAAGCAGGGTTTTCTGAGGTGCAGGGCAAGCGTGGACAAATATATTTTCAAAATAGCCAAGAAAGTAAAGGCGAGTCGGGCTCTGGGGATGTAAAGAGTTTGGCTATAAATAAGGACTTGTGGATACTTTCTGCTGGACCAGAAAATATTGTAGATAAAAAGATTTTTTCAAAAAAAGTAAGTGAGATAATTAGTGTGAATACAGAATTTGTGTTTTCTAAAATAGAAAACAAACAAGGCTATACGATAATTAAAAAGAATCTATCTGAAAATGAAAAAAATAAGTTAAAGGAGCTTGATTTGGAGGGTTTGGTTTTAGATTTTGAAACATCAAGATATTATCCGCAAGGCGAACTTTCGGCACATGTGATTGGGTTTGTGAATAAAGATGGGCTGGGTCAATATGGAATTGAAGGGTATTATAATGATATCTTAACTGGTAGAAAAGGTATCAAGGAGAAAAAAACTGGCTTAAATTCTATTGGTCAAGATGGCGTATTGAGTTTAGATGGATCAGATATATATCTAACATTAGATTATAATATTCAATTTCAAGCAGAATATTTGTTAGCTGAAGCTAAGAAAAATCTTGATATTGACGCAGGTCAGATAATTGTAATAAAGCCTGATTCTGGCAGAATTTTGGCAATGGCAAATTTTCCATCATTTGATTTAAATTTTTATGGGAAAGAAACTAGTATGGAAATTTTTCAAAATTCTTGCGTACAAAAAATATTTGAGCCAGGATCAGTACAGAAACCTTTGACAATTGCAGTTGCAATCAATGAAGGTAAAATAAATGCAAATACAACCTATACTGATTTTGGATTTTTAAATATTGGCCCAGATACAATATATAATTATGATAGAAAAAAGTATGGCCTTCAGACAATGACCGGGGTTTTGGAAAAATCTATAAATACAGGAGCTGTTTTTGCAGAGAAATCCGTTGAAAGCGATGTTTATTTGAAATATTTAGAGAGCTTTGGTTTTTTTGGTAAAACAGAAATTGATTTACAGGGTGAGGTAAATTCAGAAAATAATATTTTGAAGCAAAAAAGAGAAATTAATTTAGCTACCTCCAGTTTTGGGCAGGGCATTGAAATGACGCCTTTGCAATTAGTATCGGCATTTTCCACAATAGCCAATGGAGGAAAGTTGGTTAAGCCATATATATTGGAAAAAATTGTAAGTAATAATTTGGAAAAGATAACAAGTCCAGATTCAGGTAATCAAGTATTTTCTAAAGAAACAGCTACTGAGGTAACAACTATGTTAATTAGTGCAGTAGACAATGGTTTTGGTAAAGGCTCAAAAGTGCCTGGATATTATATTGCTGGTAAAACTGGAACAGCTCAAGTGCCTGTAACAAATGGCAGAGGATATTATTCTGATAGAACTGTACAGAGTTTTATTGGTTTTGCTCCAGCTCTAAACCCTCAGTTCTTAATATTGGTCAAGTTAGATAATCCTAAGGTGCCAATGTCTAGCATTTCAGCTACGCCAATTTTTAAAAAGTTAGCAGAATATATATTAAATTATTGGCAAATTCCGCCAGACTACACAAAATGACAAAAATAATAATTTTATGCGATCAGTCAAAAGAGAGAATTAATAATTTGATTATGAAAGTTTTGAATGTGAAAAATATCCCAGAAATTTTGATTTTAAGTTCAAAGGATTTAGATTCTAAAAATTTTATAGATAATCAAGATTTTATTATTTATAATTCAGATTCAGTAGAGTTTAAAAATTTTATTAAAGATATGGAGCACAAAAAAACTGATTTTGGTTTTAATGAAAATGCAAATTTTAGAGCTAGTGATGTAAACATTACAGAAGAAGAAATAAATTTTAAATTAAATTTTAAAGGAAGTTCTGTCCCTATTTGGCTCAAAAATGAGAATTCTACAAATAATGCAGATGAAATATATGCTATTTTTTCTGCAATTTGTGTTGGAGTATATTTGGGAATGAATATAGTTGAGATTTCGGAGAATCTTAAAGGTTAGACAAAACAGTAATTTTGTGATAAAAATAATCCAATGGCCCCATCGTCTAGCCTGGTCTAGGACATATGGTTCTCATCCATAAAACACCAGTTCAAATCTGGTTGGGGTCGCATGTTTTATGTATGCTATACAAAACATAATTCACCATAGGGTTTCCGCCCAAGGCGGACCAGCCTAGGGCTGGCAAATCCCGATGGGGCCGCCAATAAATATCTAATGGATTATAAAAAATTATTTAAAAATTATATTTTTCCTATTTCTACAATCTCAGGATCAATTATTGGAGTAGGCTTTTTTTCCTTGCCATATATTGCAAATAAAGTTGGCATTTTGGTGATGCTAGCATATTTTGTTATCTTAACAGGTCTTATTTTGATAATTCATTTAATTTTTGGAGAGATAAGTTTAAGAACGCCAGATTATAAAAGATTTCCTGGTTTTGTGGGGTTTTATTTAGGTAGAATTCCTCAATTATTTTCTTTTGCCTCTGTAATATTGGGATATTTTGGAGTGCTTTTGGTATATTTAATTGTGGGCGGACAGTTTTTGAATTCATTGCTATCTCCTTTGCTCGGGCAGAATCAATTTTTGTATACTCTTATTTATTTTTTATTAGCTACAATAATTGTTTATCTTGGGATTTCTGCAATTTCTAAATTTGAATTTGTTGCTTTAATATTTTTGTTTGTTTCGTTTATTTTAGTATTTATTAAGGGTTTGCCGGTATTTTCATTAGAAAATATTTTTATTTGTAATTTGGGACTTGGGGTTTGGGATTTTTTTCTTCCCTATGGAGCTATTGTTTTTTCTTTATGGGGAGTTGGTTTGATTCCCGAGGCAGAAGAAATGCTAAGAGGAAACAAGAAATCACTTAAAAGAGTAATTATTTTTTCTACACTAATTCCGGCAATATTTTTTATCATTTTTACTCTAATTGTTCTTGGAATCACTGGAAGTAATACTACAGAATCTGCTTTAACTGGGCTTAATGATTATTTGGGTAATGGTGTGGTACTTATATCGCTTTTGATGGGTGTGGTTATAACATTTTCTGCTTTTATAACCCATGGTTTAAGTTTAAAAAGAATTCTTACTTTTGATCTAGGTATAAAAGAAAAACAAGCAGTTATTATTGCGTGTTTCACTCCAATGATTTTATTTTTATTGGGGCTTAATTCTTTTATAGGAATGATATCTTTTGTGGGTGGAGTTTTGCTTGGCATAGATGGAATTATGATTTTACTGATGTACAGAAAAATCGGAGGCAAAAAATATTTAATTTATCCATTGTCAATAGTATTTTTACTTGGTATAATTTATGAAATAGTTTATTTTATTAAGTAGATTTTAATCTTATGTTTATAGAAATTTTATTATTTTTAGTTTCGTGTTTTATACTTTCATGGCTAAGCGGGCATTTGGTAAAAACACTTGTTGAGATTGCCAAGTATTTGAATTGGCGAGAATTTATTGTAGCTTTTTTTGTAATGGCTTTTGCAGCATCGTTACCAAATTTGTTTGTAGATTTGGGCGCTGCCTTACGAGGAATGCCAGAGGTTGCCTTGGGAGATATTTTGGGAGGCAATTTGGTGGATTTAACTATTGTTGCTGCTGTGGCAGTATTATTTGCTCCAAAAGATATAAAAACCGATAGTAAAATGGTACAAGGAACCGCTGTTTTTACATCAGTGATTGCGCTTTTGCCACTTCTTTTGATTCTTGATGGAAGCTTGGATAGAATAGATGGTGTTGTTTTAATTTTTGCTTTCATTATATATAGTGTTTGGTTATTTTCAAAAGAAGATAGGTTTAAGAAAGTTTATAGCAAGTCTAGTAAAAAGCCAATTGCAGATTTTAAAAATTTTGCTGTAAATATTGTTAAAATTATTTTTCTTTTGGGTTTACTATTATTTATTTCTCAATGGATTGTTGGTTCTGTAAAATATTTTTCAGAAAACTTAGGTATTTCATTGTCATTGGTTGGAATTTTGATAGTAGGTATTGGAAATTGTTTTCCAGAAACATATTTTTCTATAATATCTGCAAGAAAAGGTCAGGGTTGGATGGTACTTGGGGACCTGATGGGATCAATAATTGTGTGCGCTACATTGGTATTGGGGATTGTGGCATTGGTTGCTCCTTTTGAAATCAAAGATTTTTCACCATTTTTAATCGCAAGAGTATTTTTAATTTTTGCTTCAATATTTTTCTTGATAATAATTCGTCGAGGTAAAAGTTTTACCAAAAAAGAAGGTTTAGTTTTGCTTTCAATTTATATTATATTTTTAATCACCGAAGTTTTCCGCCCACATTTATGGTTTTGATTTTTGAATGTGATATAATAAATAAATAAAATTATGACAGAAGATAATTTAAAATCGCAAATTATTATTTATCAAACTGAAGATGGGAAAACTCGTGTTGAGGTTAGATTTGAGCATGAAAATGTTTGGCTAACTCAAAAAATAATGGCAGAGTTATTTGACACAACAGTTGCAAACATAAATATGCATCTTAAAAACATTTTTAAAACAAATGAACAACAGGAAAATTCAGTTATTAAGGAATTCTTAATAACTGCTAAAGATGGCAAAAAATATAAAACCAAAATGTACGGATTGGAAACAATTATTGCAGTTGGTTATCGAGTTAATTCTGTATTTATATTGCAAAAAATTATTTAAATGAGAAAGAACTTGAAATGCTTAACAGAATTGTGGATGCATATTTATCATTTGCAGAAATTCAGGCTAAGAGTGAAAAAACTATGACTATGAAAAATTGGATTGGAAAGTTAGATGAGTATTTAGTTCTTTTGGGAAAAGGAGTTTTGAAAAATGCAGGTAAGGTGAGTGCGATTGAAGCTGAAGAAAAAGCCAATAAAGAATATTTGATATACAAAAATGAGCAAGACAAAAATTATGTTTCTGATTTTGATAAGGAAGTAAAAAAGTTTTTAGAAAAAAATGAAAATAAATTTATTTAAAAAAGAAAATAAATTAATAAAAAAATGTGGTATTTATATTTAGATGAAAGTGGAGATTTGGGTTTTGATT
>CAINMG010000024.1 GCA_903850725.1 Candidatus Staskawiczbacteria bacterium | reverse complement strand
TTCGTTGTATAATGGAATTGAGACATTCATAGTGGTATGTGGCTGGCGATTTTAACCGATTGTCAGCCAGTCTCATTTTACCACATTCTGAGTATTTTTAGGAGTTTCGTAATTCAAAGTAATTATATATTTTTTAAATTGTATTTACAATTCACTCAGTTATTAATGTTTCTGCTGGTGGCGTTTCTACGGCAGGAGGTGTTTCTAAAGCTGGTTCCTCAGCAGGCGGTTGTTCTGCTGGTAGAGTCTCTGGAGCTGGATCTACAACCAGAGGAGTTTCAGCGGGTGGTTCTTCTACTATAGGAGGTATTTCTGGAGCTGGTTCTTGCGCTGGAGGCTCCTCAACAACTGGAGGGTTGTTGTTATTGTCATTCCCCTGCAAAGGGGAATCTAGAGTATTACCACCGACAGGAGAATTACACTCTCCTTGAGTTTTCTTCCATTCGCCATTTTCAATCCAAGTACAATACACATCCCCAGTTGCCGAATCAACCATTTCCATTTTCTCAATTCTCATGGTTTTAATTTGCCCTGCCTTGTCCCCAACATTTATTCCCAAAGTAGCTAAAATATTTTTAATTCCTATTACAAAAGCATTATCCATATTTACTCCAGCCACACTGCCATCCCCAATTGTTCCGTTGGCATTTAAGCTTTCAATTTTGCTAGCTAATTCTTTTATTTGTTTTTGTTGTTCTTGCAAACCCTTTATTGCAAACAGTCCCATTTTTTCATATTTTAAACCTCGAGGAGTTGTACCATCAGCCTCAAAAGTTACTAAATCTGGCAAGATTGTGTTTACTTCTTCAGAGATCATTCCAAAGTCTAACATTCCTGGGGTTGAGGTTACCTCATTCCAAGCAAATCTTACCACATTTAATTGATTAATTTTATCTAAAACATTTTCCATTGTCTCTACATTTGTTTTGTATTTGATACTAGAAGTTGAATCAGCCAAATCACCATTAGCATCACGGTACACTGCCACCGCTCCGCCAGCTCCAGTTATCAAAGCACCCATTCTAATTGAGCCGTTAACTTCTAGCGTCCTATTCGGCGTCGTCGTCCCAATGCCGACGGAACCGACAAAATTTGTTATTCCACCATTCGGTGTAATCGTCAAGTTGCCCGTTGCCCCGGTGGCAAGACTTGTATAATTAGTCGAATTGTATTTTAAATAAAGAGTGCCTGCTATGTCAGTTCGGGTATTGAGATTAATTATAGATGAAGATAAATTAAGTACTGTCGTGGCTCCTGTCGTGAACGACATTGCACCTGCACCCCCCTGAATGTAACTATCTGTGTTGGTGTTGCCAAAATATATAACACCTGCAGTTGGAGACGAAACCCGAGCTACTGATAAATCTCCGGGAGTACCAACGACTCCAGCTCCAATTGCTACTGTTCCATTAACAGACAACATTGCCCCTGGCGTCGTCGTCCCAATCCCCACATTGCCGTTGCTTCCTTCCATAAATAACGCCCCTTCAGCCACATCGCTATCAACAATAAAATCAACATCGTAGTTACTAGGATTAAAAGTGACTTTCTCATGATAGTATGTACCTGCTGCTGGTAAACCAATCTGAAATACTGGCCTTCCTGCATGGTCCCAACCAGTAAAATCACTATCCGAATTTCCATAACTATAAATTCTGAAACCAGCATTCTGCTCACCATTTATAACTGTTTCTCCGCCATTACCTTGCCCACCAAAATAAATATCGCCGTCGATATATGTATTTCCAACTACATGTAATTTCCCACTAGGACTCGCAGTCCCAATGCCAACGTTGCCGGCTGAGTCAATTCGCATTCGTTCTATTGCGGCGCTGGTGGTGGCTGTGCCAAACACAAGTTCTGTGGAGTTGACTGTGGCTGAAAATGTGTCATCTGCCTCTGCCCAGATTGAAGCTCCTGCAAGTATTGCATCTGAGCCATCAGATTCCAGCGGAGCATTAAAATTAATTCTTCCCAATTCATCACCATCAACAATTGTCAATTCTTTTGTCGCCAGTGTAAGTATTCCAGCAGATCCAGTCCCAGTCCCCACCGGCCCCTGTATATCTAATAGCGACTGCGGAGCAGTCGTCCCAATCCCCACATTGCCACCCTGTATCCTCATCTTTTCTGAATCTGCCGTATAAAATCTAATGGGGGCACCTGTGTAGCTAACGTTAAATGTTAAGCCCCCCGCTCCTGTGGCATCCACAAGATGAGATGCTTGTATATATTTTCCTGAAGTGACATACGTATTACCAAATGTATAGTAGTCAACAATATTTCCAACCGAATTAAAATATAATTGACTATAGTTGTTTGCTAAAGTTGTAGTTAATGTAATCATTGAGTTATTCGAAGGGTTTCCTGAACCACTTACTTCCAACGCAGATGACGGCGTTGTTGTTCCGATGCCGACGTTGCCGGAAGTTGGTTGTAAAACAATAGGAGTTGTTGATGCTCCACCTGAAATATTAAAAGAAGGGTAAGCTCCGACACCATTATCAGACAACTGCAATGTCGCTGATTTTTGACCTGCGCTTCCAGTTTTTGATGACCAGCCAAAAATACGCACTACTTGATTATGCCCAGCTACTTTTGAAACAAAATCCCCAATGCCCACATATCCTGTAATAGTAGAACTTATTTCCATATTTTCGCCACTACCCCCCGACCAACTGATAATATTTTTAGTTGGCCTATCCATCCCCCAGCCAAAATAAAGTGCACCTCCCCAAGCCTCAATACCTCCATTTCCATTAATTGTCCAAACAGGACCAACGCTTACAATTGAATTTGTTGTATCTACATTCAGCACATTGGTTGAGCCATCAGCTTTGTTAATTTGGATTGCAGTTGTAGAATCTAATGCTGGATAAATTTTGGGTGTAATAATTCCACTTGTTGTACTTAATAAATTTGCTCCTAAATTTACAGCACCAGTAGCTCCGGTATAAGGAATATAACCACTTGAATCAATAGTTTGCCAGCTTATTACACCACTACCATTGGTTTGCAAAACTTGGCCCGAAGTTCCATCGGCTGTTGGGAAAGTCATAACACTTCCTATTTTTAAAGTTCCTGCTGTAACAATTCCTGTAGTTGTAAAATTTCCTGTACCAGAAAAATTATTTGTGCCAAATCCATAAACTGCTGGCGGAGCAACTGTACAATTTGTAGAGCCAGGAATACATGTTGGATCAAGTGTATCGCCTGGCGAATATTTATCAGTTGGCGGAACTGCAAATACAAAAATTGCAGAACAAAAAACTCCGGTCAAAACCAAAGTCGCCAAAACTGCCCTCGAAGCATTTCTAAAACTAAAATAAAAAATCTTAGTTAAAATATTTTTGAGCATTTATATTTTTTAAAACATTTTTATTTAATTTATCCAGCACTAACTTTTGCTCCCGACAAACTGTCGGATATTCTTCGTTTTAATTGAGCAAGTGCTTGTCCATGATACTTTAGCTGATGCTCTCTTTCTCTAGCATCTTTTTCTGAGAGATATGCTTCATAATAAATTAATTTCCAATTATGATTTTTAGTGGAAAAAGACTTATTTGAATTATGTTCAACAAACCTTTTCTTAAGGTCATTAGTACTTCCATAGTACAACTCTCTATTTTCATTTTTGATTATGTAAACATAATTCATAGCAAAAGTTAATGCTGGATTTATTTTACCACAAAAAAAACATTGTCAACAGCCCCCTACCTGTGAATAACTTTCATCCAAAAAATGGTGAGCCATCCGACCGCACACCACTTTTTATTCTAGATCAATTCCCTCAAAATCAAAGTTGCCTTTTTTGCTTTTATATTTTACCCAATTGTCAATCATATCCATACATTCTCTTAATCCTCCTAAAAATTCTAACAAAAAATCTCTCTGCGAAACTGATCTAAAATTATCAATACCAATATAATCCAAATAACTTGACCATCTATAATTTCTCAAAAACTCAATAACTTTTTTAGGATTTTTAATTCCATTTTTTTTCCAGCCTGGCTCAATTAAAGAAATTGCGTTGCAATGTACATATATAAAAACATTTCTTAATTGCTCATTGTTTTCAATATGTATAGACCTATAAGTGCAAAAAAGATGTCCTTTGCGAGAATATTTATTATTAAAATACCACGCCAAACCTCCAAATTTTTGCATAAACCTACTTATCCCATCTGTACTCAGTTGTCGCACAATTAAATGAATATGATTGGGCATTATAACAAAAGCCAAAATTTCTACAAATACATCTCTTTTATCTAAACTAATAATATCCCTACCGTCTAAGAATGGTGAGCTCTCCGACCGCACACCGATTTTTCTGATTTTATTTTTAAATCGCTTTCTATCTCTGCGCCGATTCCAAATCGTAATTTTATTTGAATTGTTAAATTCATAAAGAGAAAATATTCCACGAAAATGATCATCTTCATCAATAAAAATTGGCGTATCGCCCACCGACCGTATAATAATATGATAAATTTCGTTATTGGCAAATTGTGTTTTTCTTTTTGGCATTTTTTTTAGATTATTAAAATTAATAAAATGGTGAGCTCTCCGACCGCACACCATTTATTATAACATTTTTAAAAAAAATAAAAAACGCTCAAAATTTGAGCGGTTTTTATGATATCACCTTAAGTGATTCTAGCATAGAATAAAGTGGGTTATCGCATACTCAGGCCACGGCCAAAGCAAATATTGAAATCCCATAAAAATGCTTGTACAGAATCAATTTAAAGATGATATCTATTTTATTATAAACAAAAACCACCAATGTTTCAAGGTGGTTGTTGTTTTGTCTAAATTATTCTTTTATTTTCTTTCTCATATCTCTAAGTATTTCTCCAGCTACATCTTTGCCACCCAATCCAATTGCCAATCCCACTCCCAATGCCAATGCTCCAATCACTCCGTAAACAATTCCAGTATAAAGAGTTTTAATCAAAAGTGATGTTGGTAAAAGTTGATCTAAAATCAGGAAAATTGTAAAAATCCAAATTGCCCATCTTACAATTGATGAAGCTAAATAGCCATAACCAACTTTCATTCTTTCTACTGTGACTCTAACAATTTTTTCAATTATATCCGAAATAATTACAGCAACTATAAATACTAAAATTGCCACAATTACTCTTGGAATATAATCTAAAACATTTGTTAAAAATCCAGCAAATTCTGTAAGCTTTAAAATGTCCACAGCAATAAGCAAGGAAACTACCACAAAAACCCATTTTATAATTGCTCCAATAAATGCTGATGGATCTGCATCTATTTCAGCACGCTGCAAAGCTTTTTTCCAGCCTTCTTTTTCAAATAATCTATTAAATTTTACTGACTTTAAAACTTCTGTTACCAATTTGCCAATTCCAACTGAAATTAAATAACCAATAATAAACACTATTATTGCCAAAATAATATTAGCAATTACTGCTACCAATCCTTGCAAGAATGGTTGCAATATTAACATAAAAGAATCATAATTCATATTTTTAATTTTTAGTTAATTATAAAGTACAAAGTATTCGACCTTTGTTATATTATATAATTATCGAACAATCAAGATAATAAATCAAGAGGCAGGCTGTGGATAAAGTTAAATTTTGTTGTTTTTTATTTTCTGTCTGATTTCTTCTACAAAAGTGTTAAAAAAATATAAATTATGGAAGGTTATCAAACGCAAAGCTGTGATTTCTTTGGAGCGCAGTAAATGACAAATATAATTTTTCTTATAATTTAAACAAACTGGACAAACACAGTTTTTATCCAAAGGTTCTTTGCTTTTTAGATATTTAGCTTTATTAAGATCCAATTTTCCTTCCGATGTAAACACAATGCCTCTTCTGGCATAATGCGTTGGCACAGTGCAATCAAAAGTATCAACACCAGATTTTACAATTTTCTCAATATCTTCAAGATATCCAATACCTAGTAAATGCCTTGGTTTCTTCTCTGGCAAATTTTCCATTACCCAGCCTATCATTTTTTGCATTGTTTTTTTATCAGCCCCAAACTCCCCCCCAATTCCAAACCCATCAAATGGCAAGCTTCCAATTAATTTGGCTGATTCTATTCTCAAATCTTTAAATTTTCCACCTTGCACAATACCATAAAGTGCCTGCTTGCTTTTCTTTGATTTTAAACAAATTTCTGCCCATGCGTGAGTTTTTAATAAAGACTTTTTGGTATATTCATAATTTTCTTGTGGAGGCGTACATTCATCAAAATCAAAAATAATATCTGCCCCCAAAGCCTCCTGAATCCTAATTGATTCTTTTGGACCTATAAACAATTGATCCCCATTAATTGGTGATCTAAAATACACTCCATCATCTGTAATCTTAATTGACTTGGGTTGGTCCCCAGTTTTCACTTGTTTCTCATTTATATCATGACTTTTTAATAATTTACCAACATTTAAATCTGTTCCAAACCCTAAGCTAAATACCTGAAATCCACCAGAATCCGTCATAATTGGTTTTGACCAATTCATAAAATTATGCAATTTTCCAGCATTGTCAACAAATTTCTCTCCAGGTTTTAAATGTAAGTGAAAGGTGTTTGAGATTAAAATTTGGCTTTTGGTTTGCAAGACTTCTTCTGAGGTTAATGTTTTTATTACAGCCTGAGTAGCCACAGGAACCAAACAAGGAGTTTCCACAACCCCATGATCTGTTTCCAAAAATCCAAGACGAGCATTACTTAATTTTGACTTTTTTGATATTTTAAAGTTAATCATATATTCAGTCTACTTTTTTATAATTTACATGTAAAGATTGACATAGATTTTCAATAGTGTATAATGAAAATAACTAATAAGTCGCATATAACGACTTTTAGCAATTAAAAGGTCGTTATACAAAAATAAGAATTAGCGATACAAAATATCGCAAAAATAAAAATGATTTTTGACAAATTTAAAAGAAGCAATGACTCAGGTTTTGCTCCAAGACCAAAAGTTCAAGGAAACTGGAAATGTGCTGATTGTGGTACAACAATAACAGAACTTCCTTTTGAACCATCAGCTGGCAAACCAGTACATTGTAAAGATTGCTGGAAAAAGAACAGACCACCAAGAAATGATGGTTTTGCTCCAAGACCAAAAGTTCAAGGAAACTGGAAATGTTCCGATTGTGGAACAGAAATAACAGAACTTCCTTTTGAACCATCAGCAGATAGACCAATTTACTGCAGAGATTGTTGGAAGAAAAATGCTCCACCAAAATTCAGCAGATAATTTCTGACTTAAACAAAAAAGCGATTTTAAAAGATCGCTTTTTGTTTGTTTAAATTTATGAAGTGAGGCAAATGAACTTTTTTGGAAGTTGCCCGCCTAGGGCGGGCAAATTGAGCACACCGAAGTGGCTCAATCGGAAAAAAAGTTTATTTGCCGAGCGAATTAACTACCTAAATTTGTTTATTTCATATCCTGCTATCCCAAATGATACTGCCACATTTAAAGATTCTTTCGAGCCCGCCATTGGCAGTTCTATAATCTTGTCGCACAATGTTAAAACCTTTTTAGAAACTCCATCTACTTCGTTACCCAAGATTAGAGCCAGCGGAAATTTTGGTTTAAATTTTGTATAATTAATTGAATTTTTATCTTGCTCCAAAGCCACTATTTGTGTCATTCCCGACTTGATCGGGAATCCAGATTCGTCACTGCGAGGAGCCCGCAGGCGACGAAGCAATCTAGTCGTGCTTTCGCAATACTCAAAAGGAATTGTTTTCTCTGCTCCCAAAGCAGTTTTGCTAGCAATAGCACCTTTTCTTTTCAAAAAACTTTCTTGCGTCTCGCCAATTGGCGCTTTACCCGAAATCCCACACAAAAATATTTTACTCACACCCAAAGCATCAGCAGTTCTAAAAACCGACCCAATATTTTCCAAACTTCGTATATTATCACAAATCACATAAAAATCTTTTTTCATTTATTCTTCAAAAAATCCCGGGCAATAATCTCTATCGTTTTCCAAATCCGTTAAAGTTTGCCGTATTTTTTTTATATTCATGTGGGACTCACTAAAAACTTCGCTATACTGTGTCTTATATTTTTGCTTCCTATCCTCACCTTTCTCAGTTGCCCAACGACCATAGTAATCTCTTTCAAAAAGATATGGCAACGAAAAATCCTTATGAGCTTGACTTAGCCTTTCATAAAAAGCTGGAAAGGCTTTTACCAGTTGAAAAAGGCTAAGACTCCATTCATGGCTACTAGTTAGACATCTTCGCACCGAAAAATCTATAAACTTATCCATAAATTCTGGATTTTCTTTTTGAATTTTTAAAAAATAATCTATTTGTTTTCCGTTAATGTTACCTCCCCTTATGGTTGTTTCATAAAAATTAATTATTCTTACATTATCAGAGATGTTTCTATCTACTATAGTTTTAAAAACACCATCTCTTTCAAAAAAAATATCATCCTCGTCCTGATCGTTTTTGTCCTCTTTCCCTGCAAAAATATCTAGCATTTCCGGATTAACACCTTGCGAAGCAATAATATATCCAATTTCCAAATCTTTTTTTAAAATCTCTATATTTTCCAAACTATCAAAATCTGTATATTTAAACCTCCAACTAAAAACAAACGGAGCGTGGACTCCCCTAAATGTTTCACGTTTAAATTCATCAGTGATTTCTCTTAATTTTTCATCTGCATAATCTGCACCCATAAATAACTCTTTTGGAGATTTATAAATAATTTCCTGCTCATCATTCAATTTTATTCTAACAGCTCCATCCTCAGCAAGACTAACTAATTCAATCTGAGCGAAAGCTTTCTCGGCATCTTTTAAATACAATTTAACATTTTCATTTTCTTCTGATTTGTTTTCAACTGATTCTGATAACATAATTTTATTAATTTAAATCTATTTTAATTTTTTATTATCACTACTTGATTTCAAAAAGTTTTCGCCTGTGACGATTTTTTTGCCGGTTTTTTGCTCCAATTCTAGACGAGCATTTTTTGCTATATGACCTCCTTTTTTCGCTGGCACAATATTTTCCTTGAAACCTTTTGCTTTATCAACTTCGGCAATTTGACGGGTGGAAAGTTCAGCCAAAGCTGTAAAAACCAATTCTGCATCTGTCATATGATCTCTTAAATTTTGTGTTTTTAAATTCTTTAAATTTTTATGTTGTTTTACAGTTAAATCACTCCACTCTTGGTGAATAATGTTTGTTAAAATTGCATATTCGTCTTTTTCTTTAATTTCATTTTCTTTCCAATAATCAGTTAATTTATTTCTAATTTCTTGACCCATCATTCTTTGCTGAATCCATTTTTGAGACCTGCCCATTTTTTGCCAATAACCTCGGCTACGATTAAGTGCTTTTTCAGGATCAGAAACTTCTTGAACTCTTTCATAACCCACCTTTGCCAACCACAATTTAATTGGCTCCGCTTTTGGGCTTGGCACAGATTGAATTAAACGAAATAATGTTTCTGTATCTGCTGAATCAGTTAAATAAAATTTACCGTCAGAAGACTGCATTTTCAGTTGGTGACATTTTGTCACCGACTCATTCCCCTCTTTTTTAAGTCTCTCTTTTAATTTATTCCAATATTTTCTAGCAGTTTGGTAGTTATCCTGATCGGTTAAAGCTTGAATAATATCAATAACCGAAAAATACCAAATTTCTTTTTGCTCATCCCAAATTCTACGAATCTTTTGACCTTCAAAAATTGTAATTTGTTTATTTTTAGCTTTTTTATTCGACATAGAAATTATTAAAAATTTATTTTATAATAATCTAAATTTGTTTATTATTAAACCAAAATCATATCCCAAAAATTTAGCTGCTGTTCTACAAAAAGCCATTCTTTCTGTAAAAATTTCAAAATATTCCATAACCGGAGTAAAATTTGTATCAATCTTTAAAGTTAAAGTAATTCTTTTCTTTTCTTTTTCTACCTTTACATTGCTTTCTGTTGTAGCATAATTCACCCTATCATGGATATCTTGCCTTATGTCTTCCATTTTTCTTTGAGCAACTCTTGATCTATCTACATCTGACTTATCAGCAATTACCAAAACCGCAGCAATAGAAGTTGTAAAACTCATCTCTGGTTTGTCGTGCTCTGCAATGGCCTGCATAATTTGAGCCATTTCTTTTGTGTCAAATTGTCCTTGGAAAATTTGATGGAATAAAAGTCCTGCAAAATAATGATGACTAGCTCGGCTCATAAAGTTCCCCATATCATGACAAAACCCTACAATTCCACAAAGCTCTATTTCGCGCTCTGAGAGCCCAATAGCTTTAGCAATTTTCATAGCTCGGTCAGATACCACTCCTGTGTGGCGAAGTCCATGATTTGTATAAGACAAGGCATCCATTGCTCTATCTGTTTGATTTATAAATTCCAAGATCTGCTCGTTGTTTTTTACATCTTTTAAAGTAATCATAAATTAAATATTTAATAATATTATTCTATTTTATCACTACCCATGTTTTATTTCAATTACATCACCATCTCGCACAACATATTCTTTTCCTTCAGTACGAATTTTTCCAAGCTCGCGGGCTTTTGCAAAACTTCCAGCTTCCAATAAATCTGTCCAAAAAACAACATCAGCGCGTATAAAAGTTTTTTCAAAATCACTATGAATTACTCCCCCGGCCTTTGGAGCAGTGTCGCCCCTTAAAATTGTCCAAGCCCTTGTTTCATCTTCTCCGGTTGTCAAAAAAGTAATTAAATTTAAAAGCTCATAAGATTTTTTAACTAAAATATCTGTTTCTGAAAGTTCTGGCAATCCCAACCCAATTCTCTCTTCCCTTGTTAAGCCATCTGCATCGTCTTCTTCGGCTATATCAATAATTAAATATTTCCAATTATTTTTATTTAAAATTTCAATAACTTCTTCACTTACATCTTCTGGTTTTCCGTTTAATAAATAAAGCCTTGGTTTTGAAGTTAACAACTGATAATTATTTATAATCAACTTTTCATCATCTGTAAAATTTTGGTCTGCTAATATTTTCTCTTGAGCCAAATAGTCTTTTATTTTTTTTAAAACTTCCAGTTCTTTTATAGCTTCTTTTTTCCCAGCACGGGCTTCGCCATCCAAGCCATCAATTCTTTTATTTACTGTTTCTAAATCCTTTAAAATAAGTTCCACATCCAAAATTCCTTTGTCACGCAAAGGATTGATGTCATTTTGTGTATTTATTATATCAGCATTTTTAAAAGCTCTCAGCACATAAAGCACTGCATCGGTTTCTCTTATATTTGCCAAAAATTTATTGCCCAAACCTTCGCCCTCGCTAGCTCCTTTTACCAGCCCCGCAATATCAACAAAATCTACAACAGCATATATTTTCTTAGCAGATTTAGTTAACTCTGCAAGCTTGTCCACTCTTTCATCGGGTACCAAAACCACCCCAACATTTGGGTCAATTGTAGCAAATGGATAATTGGCAATCAGCACTTGCTTTTTAGTTAAAGTTTTAAACAAGGTGGACTTTCCAACATTTGGCAACCCCACAATTCCTATACTTAATTTTGAGCTTGGCATATTTTTATATATTATTTTTCTAAATAAGTTTCATATGAAACTGTAATTTCCTCTCCTTTTTTAATTTTTCTTAGAGTTATAAAATTTACTTCATCTTTTACCATTTTTACATTGGCATTTTTAGAATCATTCATAAAATACGAAATATTCATTTCATTTAAACCACCTTTGGGAATATATACAGTATTGTCTTTTTGAATTGTAAAAAATGACGCAATCATTTCTACAATACTTTTATCTAAAAATTTTAATTCAGCAACTTCAAACTTTTGCCAGTCCCCTGCTTTAGCTATATTAAATGGATTAATTCCTTTGGGAATATCTCTTATTGCAAAAACACCCACTCCATTTATCTTAGATAACTTTATTCTACAAAAAGTATTTTTTAAACTTTTTAAAATTTCTTGTTTAGATTTTCGCATTAAAATTTAATTTAAGATTTATTAAATATTCTTTGTTAGCAAATTTCTCTAATGCAGAAATTTTGCTTAAAACTGTATTCATTACCAAATAACTAGCAAAAATACCTACTGCAAAAAATCCTCTTTCCAAAAATACTACTGGGATTAAACCAAGCCAAATTGCAGGAGTCAACCCGAAAGCATAAAGATAAATTACAGATCCCACGGCATGAGCTGTAAAAGTAGATCCCAAAGAATTTAAAAATAAATTTTTCTTATAAAATGTAGCTACAAATGGAATAATCCAAATTGCAGAATAAAGCCATGCTTGCCTACCAATAGGATTTAAAATAAATAATGCAATGCATATTGGGAAAATAATTGCAGATTTTTTCGATTTTAGCCCAAAATACATAGCGCTCAAAATTGCTGGCAAACACTGGATAAATACCAAAAGATCTAAATTTTGTTTCTGTAAAACAATATTTATTAGTCGCACAATAAAAGCTGAAACACCTCCAAATAATGGTCCTAAAAACATTCCTCCAATTGGAGCAATCAATTCAAACAAAGTAAAAGATTTGGTTGATCCAATTATTTGAGAAATTGGCACTTGAAAAGCCAACAAACTCAAAACTGTAAAAATGATTATAAAATATATTTTTTGCCTGCGCTGAGTTTTATAGAAGTGCTTTTGCATATTTTTGATTTTAATAATATTATCTAATAATACTTGAAAAATTATAAAAAACAAGTATAATAAGAAAATATAAGGAATTGCCTGGTGCCTAAAATTTTTATTAAAATTTTAGTGCCAGATAAGTGTTCGCTTCGCTCCCTTAGGGCCCGTAGTATAGCGGTAATACATCTCGTTTGCAACGAGAAGTTGCGAGTTCGACTCTCGCCGGGTCCACATTAGACGATTTCGCAAAACTTTCGCCTCGCCCGCGCCTTCGGCGCGGGACTCGGCGGGCAAAAAATAAAGGTAATTCCACGGCTTTTTGTAGATTACAAAAAGCCGTTGGTTCAAAATTCGGCGGTTCGAGCCGATTTTTTTGATAAAATTTTTCATTTCGGAAAAATTGTTATCTAAAACGAAATTTTTGGCTTGGTTGGCTTCAATTATCCAGTTTCTAACGAGTTCGAGCCAATGATTGCCTTTTCGCTCAAAATCAGATAATTTTTCCTCTTTTGTTTTCTTTTCCGCCATTAAAGCGTTCTTTCGTTCCTGATACTCCGCCAATTCCAACGCCTCGACTAAATATGCGTCCGTTAGCCGTTCTAACTTTTCTTTAATGGCGGAAAGTTCGGTTTTGAGATTTTGAGCGAAAAGGTTTGACGATTGGCTGTTTTCTTTTTCCCATTCGCTAACTTTGGCAAGATATTTTTCTCGCCAATCGTCAGACAAAGAAACTTTTTGACAATTTTCTTTTACTTGCTCGGTCAAAACTTCTTCCCGCAAAAAGCGAGTTTGCGAACAATTTTGCGTTTTGCTTTTGTGGGTGCAACGATAATAAACAAATTTTAGCCCGCTTTTCTTTATATGCCGTTCCGCAGTTATGGAATATCCGCATTTGCCGCAAATCGCAAAATTGAGGAATTGAAAGTTTTTCGGCCCTCGCTTTTTGCGGGGCTTGCCGTTCAAAATTAACGCTTCTTGAATTTTGTCAAAAAGTTTCTTTGAAATCATTGGCTTATGACTTCCTTGATGAATTTCTCCGCGATAGCAAAAATGGCCGTAGTAAAATGGATTGGTGAGAATTTTTTGGATTGTGGACAAATGAGGTAGTTTTCCGTCTTTGCCAACCAAGCCAAGAGAAAACATTTTGCTTTGAATTTTTGTTAGCGTGTATTCGCCAGTGGCAAAAGCCCTTAAAATTTCTTTCACTTTGTTAAAAGTTTTTCTGTCAGGTTCGATAGTTCGCAAGCGAGGTTCATTGAAATATCCAAGCGGGGCTTTTGCCGAAAGTTCGCCTCGCCTGATTTTCTGTCTAATTCCTCGCAAAATGTTTTCTCTTAAATTGTCGGTGTAGTATTTTGCTTGTCCAAAGGCAACGCTCAACATAAATTTTCCTTGCGGTGTCGCCTCAAACCAAAATGTAGGGAATTTTAGCGAAATAATTTTTTGTGTATCTACCAAGTAAATTACTCTGCCACCATCTATACTGTTTCTCGCTAATCTGTCAGGATTCCACGCTAAAATTCCTTCTGCGTTGCCTTTTTCAATTTCCGACACCATAAAATTAAAAACTTCTCGGCCCGGCTCTTTGGCGGTTTTGCTTTCGTAAAATTCTTTGACCACGAAAAGGTTGTTTTGCTTGGCAAACTCTCGCAGTTCTGCGAGCTGGGCCTCGATAGACAAAATTTGTCTTTCTTCGTCCTCGCTTGATTTTCGACAATAGATAAAATATTTAATCATAGTTTTTAGAAGTTTTTAATTTTATGTTACATCGACAATTTTAAAAATTTCGTTCGGGAATTACCTTTATTTTTTGCCCGCCGAGTCCCGCGCCGAAGGCGCGGGCGAGGCGAAAGTTTTGCGAAATCGTCTAATGTGGTCAATTTTAGATAAAGTCAGAACTCATTTTCAGGAAAATCCCGCCGACGATTTCTAAAAAATTACGCTCCGCCTGCGTTAAAACTTCGGCGGGACAAGTCGGGCGGGCAAAAAGGAAGGGGGTTGGGGGGGGGAGGAATTTTTGCCCGCCCTCGCTTTCGCCGATTTTTTTTGCCGCCGCAATTCTTTACTAAAAATAAATATTGTAGTATCATTATAGTAGTGCTAATAAGTATATCTATACTCTATTATAATAATACTACCATAAATAATTTATGTCAAAACAAGATTATCCACTTTCAAAAAATCTAAAGAAACTCCGAGAGCAAAAAGGCCTTTCACAAGATCGGCTCGCCAAGCTCGCCGATATTGCCAATAATACAATTATTAAAATTGAGCAGGGCGAAAATCAAAATCCAACATTAGACACTCTGAAAAAACTAGCGAAAGCACTTGATGTTAGTGTTGATGATTTGATAAAATAATATAAGTATTGCAAAAGTCTCGGGGGGGGTAAAATATAAGTAAGGTCAATTTTAAAAATAATTTATTATTAATTTAAAAAATTTATGAAAAATTTACAAAAGGGTTTTATCGTGCCAGTGCTTCTAGCAATCATTGCTTTATTAGTAGTAGGCGGTGGTGTTTATATTTATGTAAGCAAAAAAACAGAGACCCCCGTTAATACTGAAACTTCACCAGCGACTAATCAACAAAATACTTCTAATAATACACCCGCAAACACGCCTCCGAGCGGTCAAACTGATAATAACGGGGTGTCATTGGCACAACCGACTAAACAAGTAATCTGTTCAAACAATTCTGCCGTTACGGGTCAAATAAGCGATACTCAATATCAAAATAATTTGAATTTTGTAGCAAAAGGTAAAAATTGCGCTACCGTCACTCAAAATTTTAACGGTTATATTCTTAATGTAAACGGTTCGCCAACTTCAGCCTACGCCACTGTTTTTCTTGCTTTCTACAATCAAAATTTTTCTCCTGACGGAAAGCATTTTGCGTTTACCGCTTCGGATTTAAAAGATAATGGCCGTGGGGATTTTTATTTTAATTTAAATGGCAAGTTTCAACGTTACATCGTTTCTGATAATGTTCGAGGCAAAACTTATGATGATGTCTATCGTCCGCAATATTCACAAGATGGAAATCATTTAGGATATTGTGCCAAAATAAGTGGACAATATTTTAAGGTAATAGACGGGCAAGAGCAACAAATATCTGAAAGTGATTATTCCAATTCGTGCGACTTGTTATTTGGTTATAATCCTAATCCTGACATCAATCAAAACTTACACAAAGACATTACTTCTCCCGATGGTAAAAAAATTCTTTCTGAATCGCCTTGTGCTAATACGCGCGCCGAGTGTGCAATATATAAAACAATTACAAATGTTTCAACTGGTGCGAACACAAAATATGGACCGTATAGTATGGTTACTCAAAACATTTTTTCACCCGACAGCAAACATTTTCTTTACATAGCTTCGTTTGCAAAAAGCACTGGACAATACGATGCGCTTGTTATTGATGGAAAAGAAGGAGAACATTACAACGAGGTTTTTAATCTAAATTTGTCTGCGGACGGAAAATCAGCAACATACAATGCCCGTTCACAAAACACGATTTATTACATTGTGCAACCATTGAATTAAGGCATTGAATTGCGGCGGCAAAAAAAATCGGCGAAAGCGAGGGCGGGCAAAAATTCCTCCCCCCCCAACCCCCTTCCTTTTTGCCCGCCCGACTTGTCCCGCCGAAGTTTTAACGCAGGCGGAGCGTAATTTTTTAGAAATCGTCGGCGGGATTTTCCTGAAAATGAGTTCTGACTTTATCTAAAATTGACC
>CAINMG010000023.1 GCA_903850725.1 Candidatus Staskawiczbacteria bacterium | reverse complement strand
GCAATAGTAAAATTAATAAATATTTTTTTATAAAAATATCTCCTTTTAATTATATAACATTTTTAGCATTGACCTCAACCCTTGACAAGCTAGTATGATTTGCTATAATGAACTTGCTTATCAGACAAAGTCACATTCTATAAATGGGGCCAAAAACAACATCTTTAAACGAGGTGTTGTTTTTCGTTTACACATCATGGTATAATTAAATTGCGGAGGCATGGGAGGCTGAAACTATATGGTTATAGTCTTTGTTTGATAAGCAATTGGTTCTATTAATAATAGGATGTGGTTCGACTCCACCGGCCTCCGCGTTAAGAAATCTATCAAAATTATGATAGATTTTTTAATTTGGGCTTTTTTTTATTGTAAAATTTGGTAATATTAGAATATATCATTCGTTGTCATTCCCAACTTGATTGGGAATCCAGGATTAAACGCAAGTTTTCTGGATTCCCGCTTTCGCGGGAATGACAATAAAAAAACACTTGCTAAACTTGCAAACTAAAATTGAGGAGATCCCCAGAATCGGAACGGCTTACCAGAAACGCTTAAAAAAAATGAGCATTAGCACTGTTGCTGATTTACTTTACCATTTTCCTTCCCGCTATGAAGATTTTTCCGATGTCATAGAAATTGCCAATGCTCGCAAACAACTTGGCCAAAATGTGTGCGTGCAAGGTGAAATTACAGAAATTGGAAGCATCAATACTTTTAAAAAGTTTATGAATATTGTGGAAGTTACAATTCAAGATAATTCTGGCCAAATAAAAGCTTTGTGGTTTAATCAACCATTTTTACTAAAAAGCTTAAAAGAAGGTAGTTTTGTTTGTCTAGCTGGCAAGGTAGCTTTGGGAAAAGAAGGCATATATTTATCAAACCCAATTCATGAAATTATAAATCAAGATGTAGAAAATAATGAATTAACTCATACTGGAAGAATTATTCCTATTTATTCTGAAACAAGAGGTATTACTTCGCGCTGGCTAAGATATATTATAAAACCTATTTTAACTATTCTAGAAAATCAAATCCCAGAATCATTACCAAATGACATTTTAAAAAAGCATAAATTTTTGTCTATAAATGAAGCTATATGGCAAGTACATTTTCCAGAATCTTTTGAATATGCTGATGCTGCCAAGGCTCGCTTTTCTTTTGAAGAATTATTTTTAATACAACTTTCTGTTTTAAAAGAAAAAAACCGCTTAATGGAAAAATATGCTCCAGCTTTTCCTATGGATGCAGAATTAATGAAACAATTTACAGAATCACTTCCTTTCCAACTGACAGACTCTCAAAAAAAATGTGCTTTTGCAATTTTAAAAGATTTAGAAAAGCCTGTACCAATGTCAAGGCTCCTTCAAGGAGATGTGGGGAGCGGTAAAACTGTAGTAGCTACAATGGCTGGCTTAAATGTAATAAAAAAAGGCGGACAAGTAGCTTTTATGGCGCCAACTGAAATTTTAGCCAAACAACACTTTAAAACAATTACCAAACTTTTAAAAGATTTTGATGTTTCAATTGGTTTAATAACAAGTAAAAACTATAGAATTTGCAAGAATAGTTCGACTTCCGATGTCGATCCAAATTTTGAAGTTTCCAGGAAAAGTTTATTGGGTGACTTAGAAAATGGCCAAATTGATATTTTGATTGGCACGCATTCTATAATCCAAAAAGGTGTTGAATTTAAAAATTTAGGCTTTGCGGTTGTTGATGAGCAACACAGATTTGGCGTAGATCAAAGAGCTAAATTATTTCAAACATCAAAATTAACTCCGCATTTATTATCTATGACAGCTACCCCAATCCCAAGAACCTTAGCTTTAACTGTATATGGAGATTTAGATGTATCTTTAATTTCTGAAATGCCTAAAAACAGAAAAAAAATCAAAACAGTTATTGTAGAACCATCTGAAAGATCAAAAGCTTATGAATTTATAGAAAAAGAAGTGAAACAAGGCAAGGGCGTATTTGTAATTTGTCCTAAAATCGAGAGTAAAAAAACCAACGAAAATCTGACACCAGAAGTTAGTCGAGGTCGGGCCTCGCCAGATTTTGTTCCACAGAATTACAATATTAAATCATTGTCATCTTTATCTATAGTTAATGATGTAAAAGCAGTAAAAGAAGAATATGAAAGACTTTCAAAAGAAGTTTTTCCGGACTTACGAATTACTATGCTTCATGGAAAAATGAAAGCAGAAGAAAAAGAAAGAATTATGCTTGATTTTGCTAAAGGTGAAATTGATATCCTAGTCTCTACTTCTGTGGTAGAAGTTGGCGTAGATGTACCGAGAGCCACAATTATGATGATTGAAGGTGCAGAAAGGTTTGGACTTTCACAGCTTCACCAATTCCGCGGAAGAGTAGGAAGATCAGATGCTCAATCTTATTGCTTTTTATTTACCACCTCGCCAGATCAATTAAACAGAAAACGCCTTAAAGCTATGGTAGAGCTTGATAATGGCTTTAAATTAGCAGAAAAAGATTTAGAAATTAGAGGCCCAGGATCTTTGTATGGAAGCCAACAATGGGGCATTCCAGATTTTGCCATGGAAGGTCTGTTTAATATATTCCTTGTAGAAAAAACCAGAACTACAGCTAAAGAACTTTTAGAAAAAGATCCTGAACTTAAAGATTATCCAATCCTTAAAGAAAAACTAAAATCTCTCGAAAAACGCATCCACTTTGAGTAGACACAGATTTACACAGATTTGAAAACAGATTTACACAGATAAAAAATCAGCCCTTCGACTTTTTGCTCAGGGCTGATTTTTTTATATTTATTTTCTAACCTTTTCAGTTACCCAAAAGCCCATATGCTTACCTAGCATCAAGCGGATTTGAGCATCAATTGCTGGCAAAGAACCAAACAAAATCAAAGTTACTGGCAAGGCAATCCATTGCAAAAATATACTTATCTTTTTCCATTTGCTTACGCCTTTTGGCAATTTTGGCAAAAGAAGTGTGCTTAAAATAGCAGATACCATCATTCCAGCTAATGACAATGTCATAATTCTTCCAGTAAGTATTGGTAAGTTAAATGACAAAACTGTAATATTAAAACTTTTTCCACCCAAAAATATTGGCAGCCAGCCTAAAGCAAAAAGTAAAAGTGCAGCTGTAGCCCAAGACCAAAATCCATCAATTATTGTGTATAAATTAAAAAATTTAGCAAAAAATGGAATTTTTTTATCTTTGATAAAACCAAAAGCTACATAAGGAATTTCTGCACAACCCCATGCCCAACGCCTTTGTTGTTTGTATTGATTCATAACTGTTCTCCAAAAACCTTTTGCCATAACTGCATCCATTGAAACCAAATAATAAATTGGCACTACTCTATAATTACCGCTATAGTAAAGATAAGCTCTCCAAAAAATTCTAGAATCATCTTGCACAATATTATCAGGATATCCTACTTCAAAGAAAACCTTAGCTGGAGTAGAATGTGAAGAATAGGTTGTAAGTTTTTCAGCTCTTTCCTGCTGAATCATTTGCCAAAAAGTATTTGAAGTTGAGACCACTCTTGAGAAAAATGGTGCTGACCAAATATTATTATTATACACTGGGATTGGTTGATAGCTAGCTCTGGTAGGATTTTCTACAGTTAAATAATAATAAGTCAAGCAAGCAAAATATTGGGGATATGGTTTTGTATCAACATCAAAACTAGAAATTAAAATATTTTCATAAGGAATGCCCAATTCATCAATAAGTTTTTTTACTTCTTTGCCAGCCCATGCCACATTTGAACCTTTCCCCCCAATTTCGCCTGCAATATTATCTGGGTGAACAGTTATTTGAAACTTAAAAAGTTTATCTTTATATTCTTGTTGAATCTCCGCTGACACATTCTCAAATTCCTTGCCAGCTCTTTGCTCTTGACTTAGAATAATTATCATTTTTTCTTTAGGATAATCGCAACTTATTATAGAATCCAAAGTCTCTCTAATCAACTCTTTGCTTTCTTTATAACTTGGTAAAATAATTATATGAAAAATATCCTTCCAATCATTGACCGAAGGAATTGTACTGCATTTTACTTTCTTTAATTTAGCCAGCCAATTTACTTTTAGATATTGCTTTACTTTAAAATAACTTATGATTTGATGTAGTGAGAAATAAAAAACACGAAAAAAATAATAAAAACAAAAACAAATAATAAATATGGATATCCAGGCTGGAATAAGCCAAGAAAAAACAAGAACCCCTACAAGGGTTCCTAAACTTACAGCTCCTGGCAAAATCTCAAAAAATCGGTAGATAGCCCTATCTTTAAAATTTTTTAAGTCCGAAGCTTTTGAAATATTTAAGTAATCTTTTTTTTCCATAGTTTACACTGAACACAGTGAAGTGCGGTCCCATCGGGATTTGCCAGCCCTAGGCTGGTCCCACGCCCGAGGCGGGCCTGCCTTGGGCATTGGCGCCTTGGGCGGAAACCCGGGAGTAAATTATATTTTTCTTTATAAAATCTCTTCCTTGTCCAGTTTTTAAAAAAAATTCACGCACTCTCGCATCTTTTTCTGCTCTGTAAGCCTCGTAATAAATTAAAACCATCGGTCTTCGATTTCTCGTTGACAACACCTTGCCTTTCAAATGTTCATTAACCCTCTCCCGCAAATTTAAACTGTAACCAATATATAATTTATTATCTTTTTTACTCTGCAAAATATAAACATAGAACATGCGGTCCCATCGGGATTTGAACCCGAGTTTCTTGGATGAAAACCAAGTGTCCTAGACCAGGCTAGACGATGGGACCATATTGCATTTATATAATTGATATTACAATATAAATTGATTTTTTTCAAGTTTTAAGGTAAAAAGAACTATAAAATCAATATGAATATACTATCCATAGAAACATCTTGCGATGACACAGGAATTGCAATTCTTGAAGTTATTGAAAATGGAAATGACAAAATTCCAACATTTTCTGTTATGGCAAACAAAATAGCTTCGCAAATTAAAGTCCACCAAAAATATGGCGGTGTTTTCCCTATGATGGCCAAAAGAGAGCATCAAAAAAATATTGTACCAACTTTTGTAGATGCCTTAGGAGAAGCAAAGCTTTTAGATGCTAAACCCTACGCTATAGATCCTGAAAAACTTAAAACACTTAAAACTATTTTAGAAAGAGAGCCAGAACTAGCAAAAAAACTAATTCCATTTTTGAAAAAATATTCTAAGCCAGATGCTCGTCCTGAGCGAAGTCGAAGGATTGATTATATTGCAGTTACCAATGGTCCTGGGTTAGAACCTTGCTTATGGGTAGGAGTAAATTTTGCTAGAGCTCTTTCTTATTTTTGGGACATACCACTCATCCCAATAAATCATATTGAAGGCCACATACTAGTAAATTATTTACAAAACAAAGCTGTCATCCCCAACTTGATTGGGGATCCAGAATTAAGTTCACGTTCTCTGGATTCCCGCTTTCGCGGGAATGACAACGTTAAGTTCCCTGCAATTGCTTTAGTTGTAAGTGGGGGACATACGCAATTAGTTTTAGTGGAAGGAGTAGGTAAATATAAAATTCTTGGCGAAACAAGAGATGATGCAGCTGGTGAATGTTTTGATAAAGCAGCCAAAATTTTAGGCCTTGGCTACCCCGGTGGCCCAATTATTTCCAAACTTGCCCTGCAAGCTACAAGCTACAAGCTACAAGCTACTTTACCTCGCCCAATGCTACATACCAAAGATTATGATTTTTCTTTTTCTGGCTTAAAAACTGCTATTTTATATTCTCATCAAAAACAGCCTAAAAAAATTCAAAAAAATAAAGATTATATTTGCGCTATGTGTGCGGAAATCCAGCAAGCTATAATTGATGTTTTGCTTAAAAAAACCTTTAAAGCAGTTGTTGATTTTAATGCCCGCACAATAATTCTTGGCGGAGGAGTTTCTGCAAATTCAGAACTTCGTCGTCAATTTAACCTACAAGCTACCAACTACAACCTACAAGCTATATTCCCCGAGCCAGTTTTGAGCACTGACAATGGTTTAATGATTGGCGTTGCCGGATACTACAATAAAGATAAAATCATTAACTGGAAATATCTAGAAGCAGATTCAAATTTGCGAATTGGCGAATAATTTGCTAAAATAATTAAATACTTCAAAAAAATATGTTAGAAGGACAATACGATTCTAAAAAAGTTGAAGATAAAATTTATAAACTCTGGGAAGAGAGTGGTTTTTTTAATCCTGATAAATTACCAGCAAGACATAAAAAACCATTTTCAATAGTTTTGCCCCCACCAAATGTTACCGGCGTTTTACATATGGGATCTGCCTTAATGCTAGCCATTGAAGACACCATGGTACGTTACGAAAGGATGAAAGGCAAAAAAGCTTTATGGATACCAGGGACTGATCATGCTTCAATCGCCACAGAAACAAAATTTTTAAAAGAGAAAAAAATATTCAGAAATGATTATATGAATAAAAGAGATGAATTTATAAGTATGGTAAATGAATATGCATTACAAAATCAAAGCCAAATTTTAAGACAAATGAGAGTGATGGGAGCTTCTCTTGATTGGTCGCGATTAAAGTTTACACTAGATAAAGACCATTCTGATACTGTGACAGAAGCTTTTATACAAATGCATAAAGCTGGCATTATAGAAATGGGCACCGGCCTTTTCACAATTATAAACTGGGATGTAAAAGGCCAAACTGTTGTAAATGACGATGAAATTGAATATCAAGCAGAAAAAGCTAAACTATATACGTTTCGTTATGATAAAAATTTTCCCATTTTAATATCTACCACAAGACCTGAAACAAAGTTTGGGGATACAGCCGTTGCAGTAAATCCAAACGACAAACGCTATAAAAATTTTATTGGAAAAACCTTTGATGCTGAATTTCTAAGTAAAAAATTATCTATTAAAATTATTGGCGACCCTTCTGTTGACCAAAATTTTGGTACTGGAGCTTTAGGGGTAACACCAGCTCATAGTAAAATTGATGCTGAAATGGCAATTCGCCATAATTTACCAAGTTATCAAGTAATTAATGAATATGGCAAAATGTCTGAAAATACAAGTGCACTTGTTACCGGCAAAAAAACAGTTGAAGCAAGAGATATAATAGTAAATTATTTAAAAGAACAAAATCTCTTAGAAAAAGAGGAAATAATTGACCAAAATATTCCAAGAGCACAAAGATCTGGCGGTATAATAGAACCATTACCCAAAAGACATCAATTTTTTATAAGAGTAAATAAAAAAATACCCGGTAAAAATAAAACACTAAAAGAGTTAATGATTGATTCAGTAAAATCAGGAAAGATTGAAATACTTCCTAAACGTTTTGAAAAAACTTATTTTAACTGGGTTGAAAATTTGCGAGATTGGAGTATATCAAGACAAATTTGGTATGGCCATAGACTTCCAGTTTGGTACAAACCACCAGCCCCAGAAGGAGATGCATTAGATTATGTGGTGAGCAAGACTAAACCAGAAGGAGAAGGCTGGGAGCAATTTTCTGATACACTTGATACATGGTTTTCTTCGGGGTTGTGGCCATTTTCAACTCTTGGCTGGCCAAATAGCACAAATGATTTAAAACAATACTTTCCTACCAGTGTTTTAGAGACAGCTTATGATATTCTGTTTTTCTGGGTAGCTAGAATGATTTTAATGAGCCAATTTTTACTAGGAAAAGTTCCGTTTAAAACCGTTTATTTACATGGCTTAGTCAGAGACGAACAAAATAGAAAAATATCTAAATCACTTGGAAACAATATAGATCCAGTTGACATGATAAGCCAGTATGGTGCAGATGCAATTCGAATGGCAATGATTGTGGGCACAAGTGTTGGCAATGATAGTAAAGTTTCTATGGATAAATTTAAAGCATATAGAAACTTCTCAAATAAAATTTGGAATGCTGGTAAATTTGTTTTAATGAACGCAGACGGAATTGACATAACAAAGAAACCAAAACTTTCCAAAGAGGATGCAAAATATCTTGTAGAATTAAATAAGTTTATTGCGAAAGTCACAAAACAAATGGATAGTTTTAAATTTTATATGGCCTCAGAAGAAATTTACCACTACTTTTGGCACGTATTTTGTGATAAAATAATAGAAGAGAAAAAGAGAGATATTTTGAGTGAAGATATAGCCAAGAGAAATTCTGCAAAGTGGCTTCTTCTGGAAATATATGCCACCTGTCTCCAGTTGCTTCATCCATTTATGCCATTTATTACCGAAGAAATTTATCAACAGTTACCAATAAAAAACAAAAAGTCCTGCCTTATAATCGAAGAATGGCCAAAATAAAGTAGAAGCGCAAAAGAAGCGAGCCAAATAAATTATCGTGTCATTCCCAACTTGATTGGGAATCTAGTTCCGTCATTGCGAGGAGCCCGCAGGCGACGTGGCAATCCCAAAGGTTGAGATTGCTTCGGGCATTGCGATACCCTCGCGATGACAACTACTCTGGATTCCCGCCTTCGCGGGAATGACAATTATGTTTGTGATTCTTATTTATTTTTTATATATATTTTTTGGAATTATGCCGTCTTTAGCTTGGATTTTTTATTATTTAAAAAAAGACCTTCACCCCGAATCCAAAAAAATGATTTTGAAAGTATTTTTATTAGGCTCTTTGATTACAATCCCAGCCTACTTAGTGCAAAAACAATTAATTGGTTTATTATATTACTTTAATTTGCCATCAATATACGTCTTACTTATTTACTGGTTTATGGTGATTGCCTTGACTGAGGAAATTTTTAAATATTTGGTAGTTAAATTTAAAGTTTTGAATAGCCCAGAATGCGACGAACCAGTAGATATAATGATTTATATGGTAGTTTCTGCCCTAGGATTTGCAGCTGTTGAAAATATTTTTTATGTTATTTCATCAGCAATTAACTTGCCATTTAATGATGCTGTTTTTGCCTCAATGATTATTAGCTTTGTCAGATTTATTGGCGCTACATTCTTGCACACTCTTTGCTCGGCTTTGATTGGATATTTTGTAATACTTTCACTCGTAAGAAAAAGGAATGGATTGCGATACACAATTTTGGGTATTTTGCTGGCCAGCCTCTTGCATGGATTATTTAATTTATCTATAATGAAAATAGAGTTAAGCTGGTTTATAATTTTACTCCCAATTACAATCTTGATATTACTGTCTATATTTGTGATTTATAAGTTTGAAAAAGTAAAAAAAATTAAAAGTATTTGTAAGGTTTAAAAGGGTTTAGGGTACAGGGTATAGGGTTTAGTTATTTGCTAAACGCTAAACGCTAAACGCTAAACGCTAAAACATTGGCAAAAAGAGCAAAAATTGAAGAAAACTTAATTACAGAACCAGAAACAAAAAATGTGATAGAGACGCCAGCTCAGGCAAGTAAAAAAAACATCTTTGCCAAAGAAGGTGAGCTTGTAGTTGATATTTATGAAACTCAAGCTGAATTTGTAGTTACTTCTGCTATTGCTGGAGTAGTAATAAATGATGTAGATATTTCTATTGAAAAAGATATGATGGTAATAAAAGGAGATAGGAAAGACCCAAACCAAGAAACTAACAAGAAATATCTTTACCAAGAATGTTACTGGGGGCCATTTTCTAAAAAAGTAATTTTACCAGAAAATATCAAGTCAGAAGAAGCTTCAGCTGAGATGGACAAAGGCATTTTAACCATAAAATTCCCAAAAACAGAAAAAACTAGCAAAGGCAAAATAGGCGTCAAAGAAGCATAGAGCTTGATAATTTGTCATCCCCGCGAAAGCGGGGATCCAGAAAACTTGCACTTAATTCTGGCCTTCCCAATCAAGTTGGGAATGACACTAAAAAACACGATCTAATTCGTGTTTTTTGTTTGTGCTCCCGAGAGGACTCGAACCTCTAACCCTTGCGGGACTACGTCCTAAGCGTAGCGCGTATGCCAATTCCGCCACGGGAGCATAAAAAATAATTTCTTTGAATTACGAAACTCCTAAAAATACTCAGAATGTGGTAAAATGAGACTGGCTGACAATCGGTTAAAATCGCCAGCCACATACCACTATGAATGTCTCAATTCCATTATACAACGAAATACGAAAAGTGGTAAG
>CAINMG010000022.1 GCA_903850725.1 Candidatus Staskawiczbacteria bacterium | reverse complement strand
TTTTAATTTATTTCTAAAACTTTTACTTTTATTTTTTTAGCTTCTCCGCCCGAGGCGGACCCGCCTGGGGCGGGAAAATCAAATTCTTTACCAACTTCCGTAGTTTTAAGTAGATATTAATATTAATTTTTAATAAAAAGCATTACATTGAACCTCCTCCAAAAAAGCAAATTCAAGAAAACGAAGTCAAAATACATTGGTATTGAATATATCACACTGAATAATGTGGCATTTCTTTGAAAATCGCTAATAGCGAAATAAAAAAAACACGCACAAATTACAGCAAACACACTAAACATAAAAAAAATCCATGAAATTATTCTCAAACGCCTTGATTTCGAAAATAAAAGAATTGAAACTGGCAAGAAAAAAAAGATGGCGTATGCAATAGATAAATAATAATAATTTGAAAAACGGTTAATAGATCTAATTGGAACAAAAATTATTCCTATTATAATCCAAATAATTGTAAGTACTAAAGTAGTTAAAAAAATTTTAAATGAAGTGCTCATATTAATTATTATTTAACATATTTTTTAATTTATTTCTAAAACTTTTACTTTTATTTTTTTACCATTTATCTCAAAGTCAAATTCTTTGCCAACTCCCCTACCCATCAGATAAACTCCCAATGGCGATTGATAAGATAATTTGTTTTTTAAAATATCTGCTTCGCCTGGAGCTACCATTTCATAAATTTCCTCATCTCCCCCAAACAAAACTTTTACTTTTGAACCAACTTGAATTTTGTCTGAGACTTCCTTTTCATGAACTACTGCTTCATTGATTGCACCTTCCAGTTCTGCCACACGCAAACGAAGCCAAGACATTTTGTCTCGAGCATCATGATAAGCAGAGTTTTCTTTAAGGTCGCCAAAAGCAGCTGCTTCTGCAATAAGCTTTACAATTTTCTTATTCTCAACAGTCTTTAATTCTTTCAATTCATCTTTAAGTCTTTGCAGACCTTCTTTTGTAAAATATTGTACCATAATTCTTTTTTGTCATCCCCAACTTGATTGGGGATCCAGAATTCAGTTCACGTTCTCTGGATTCCCGCTTTTCCGCCCTAGGCGGACCAGCCTTGGGCTGGCGCGGGAATGACACTAATGTTATATCTTATTATTTATTATAAAAAATTGCAAGAAAAGAGCCGAGACAATTTGTATCGGAGGGAGATGATTCAGAACCCTCATGTGATGACACAAATTGCTCGGCTAAACGCGGAGTGTGGGACTCGAACCCACGACAACTAGATCCAGATCTAGCGCTCTGCCTACTGAGCTAACCCCGCTATAAAAAAGAGCAGTTAACCACTTCACCCCAAATCGCACAGTGCACGTCATCGGAAAACCGAATCGCTCACCGTTAACCGTCATCGAGATGAAGTGGCAACTGCCAAGTGTAAACTGATCAAAAAATTATGCATAAAAATTTTACGCGCAATTTTCTGAGCAGTTGTAAATTAGTTGTTTAAAGCTGTTTCGAATAACCGGATTTTAATGACCCGATTAACATTACTAAATTAAAATCCAAATTTAAGACTTCAATTTATGTCGACTACATAATTTAGATTACGAAAATCTAAATTTAAAAAATATGATCCACGAGCAGCTTCCGCTACCCGTGCCT
>CAINMG010000021.1 GCA_903850725.1 Candidatus Staskawiczbacteria bacterium | reverse complement strand
TAATAATTTTTAATTTTTTGTGCTATTAGTTTGCGTCGTTCCTTTAAAAAATTATCGTAATCATTAAATTCCATTTCCTCAAACCCTTCGGGAATACAATTTTGCTTTAGATTATCAGCAAGAATTTTTTTGTCTATAATTCCTCCATATTTTAATTTTCCACTATTTATTTGTTTAATAACTTCTGCCATATAATCTTTAGGCTATTTTTTACCAACTTTTATGTTTATTTCTGTTTGGGCATAAACAAAATTAGCAATTTGGTTATAGTCACCACGCTGTAAACCATTAGCTTTAAGATATTCTTTTGGAAAAAGATGATGTATATCGCCCCTATGTGCAATCATATTGCTAACAGTAATATCAGTCGAGAGAAAACCTTTATCATTTGATTTAATTTGTGAAGCGAAAAATAGATTCAAAAAGGGATTATTTACACTTGCTTTATCTAATTCTTGAATTAGTTGTGCATTCCAATAAGCGTCTGATAACTGTGCCTCCTCAATTGATTTTAGAATTTTTTCAGTGCCCTCTTTTGAGATTTGTTTTATATCAAAGTCAAACTGACTTTCAGGCGAGCCGGAATAGCGACCAGTCAGAAGCGACATTATAAACCAGCGTTGGACATATTTTTCTATTACGCTTGGATTTATTCCCTTTTCTCTTAATTTTAAAAAAAGAATATATGCAAAGTTAAGAGTATTTTGTGAGTTTATAAGGTCAGGGGAAGCAAAACCACAAGATTTAATAATCATGATAAACCTTTTAAAGTTTGTTTCATTTACAAATTCCAAAACTGAATCGCGAAGTTTTTGAAAAGAACCGTCCATAATATCTTGTTCAAAACTTCGTGTTTCAAAATTACGACCAGAAAGCAAGCCGACCAAATCAGCCATTTTTCCGCGTTCAAATTGTTTAGTAAAACTCACACGCAAAACATCGGAATAATCTGGATCATATAAATCGCTATTTTCATCTTTGAGCCAAGCGATTTTTGAAAGATAAATCGTATTCTTAAATTCAATATCATTTTCGCTTATATGTTTATAAAATTGTGGCTCTCGAGAAAGGTGACAAAAATAATCAATGCATTTACGGAGATTTACGCCAAAATTATCTTCTTTATCATATGATGCAATTTTGGACATAACGAAATCTGCTTGACTTAAAACTACACCCTTTGAGTTTATACGTATAAAAATTTCTGTAACTGTTTCAATATCTAAATTAGAATCTAATTCAATAAAACCAACCTGCTTACTCTTTATTTGGAGTAATTTTTCTATATTTTTTTCAATTATATTTCTATTCACTTCAGGATTTTTCTCACAATAACTTGTCACATCTTCAAATAATCCACCATCTTTAGCCATTAACTTTGAAATATCTTGTATCCATGCTTTATCTTTTACAATAGCTGGCGTAAGCGTGGCAAACTCTTCGATTATTGGATGAAATGAAATAATAATACGCTCTTCTTTATAGTCAGTATTGATAATATTTTGACCGAGAACCGCCGCACGAAGAGCTGTAATACGTTGTTGTCCGTCAATCAACACTTTTTTTCCGTTTGATATTGTGCCATCTTTTAGTCGAACATCAGGATTTTTCCAAGCAATAATATAACCAATTGGAAAGCCCTTATATAAAGAATCCATTAAATCACGAACTTTTGTTGAATCCCAAACAAACGGACGCTGAATTTCCGGTATAGCAATTTCTTTTTCTTGAACCCAATTTAAAATATTACTAACGAAATATTGGTTAACAGTATACTTTTGCATAATAAATATTTTTTAGTAATTCAATAATAACTCTTATTGTACAAAACTTCAACTAAAATGATATTTAATTGAGATAATATACATTTTGAAAATATTTCTATCACTAATCAAATAAATCACTCCATTTTTTGCCACCTACTAAATGAATTCCCCAGCCAAGCATTATCAAATTACTTATTAATTTTACAGCTGTAAAATGGTTATAACATTGTCCATTAGGATTTTTTACTTCCTTTTCGTAAATATATGCATATCTATGTGTATCTTGTCTATAATCAGATATTAAGTTAGTGCAATAAGGCGATTTGCCATAACCACTAGCAAAACCTAAAATGATAAAGAATATTGCTGAAATTATTAAAAAATAACCAAATATTTTTTTCAACATAATATTAAATGAGATTTAATAATATTTCAGAAGAATATTGTTTTTTTATATAAACAAAAAGGGACAACCTTACTTCTGGTCGCCCCACAATTTTTGCCCCAAAGGGTTCCAATCATGAGCAGTTTCAGGTTGCCCCTTATTACTCGTGATTGGAAAACACAAAAACAGACCTCTTTGGGAAATATAAATTGTAGAGCGACACTTTTAATATATCACACAAATAAATCCGTGTAAAATCAAAAATTATTTTAATCATTTTCTTTATTCAAATATTTTCTTTGTGTTCGTCGTCTTGGGGGGAAAATCGTGACGACTGCCGATAGGCAGTCGTTTGTCTGCCGATAGGCAGTCGTTTGTCTGCCGATAGGCAGATAATATGAGTTGCAATAGCTTAAAATACGCTTGTAATTAAAAATATTTTTAATGCCTTAATTCTGGTAGGGTGGGTTAAAACATTGAAATTAAAAACACTTTGC
>CAINMG010000020.1 GCA_903850725.1 Candidatus Staskawiczbacteria bacterium | reverse complement strand
GAAAAGCAGTAGAGGGAGTTTATGGAGTTAAGGTTTTATCTGTAAATATAGTAAAAATACCACACAAAAAAAGAAGAATTGGAAAGACAACAGGATTAAAAAAAGCATATACCAAAGCTATTGTTTTATTAAAAAAAGGAGATAAAATTGAAATATTATAATTATGAAAATATATAAACCAACAACACCAGCAAGAAGAGGAATGACAGGGATTGATTTTTCTTTGCTTACAAAAAAGAAAGCTGAGAAAAAGCTTTTAATATACGTAAAAAGAAATGTTGGTAGATCAGCTTCAACTGGAAGAATTACAACAAGACATAAAGGTGGTGGAGTAAAAAAACTTTATAGAATTATTGAATTTGCACAAACAAGAATTGATAGCCCTGCTTTAGTTATTGCATTAGAATATGATCCAAACAGAACAGGTTTTATTGCTTTAATTGAATATCAAGACCCGTCGACAAGCTCAGGGCAAGCAAACAGGCAATATATAATTGCACCTCATGGCTTAAAAGTTGGAGATTCAGTAGTATTTGCTGATAAAGCAGATTTAAATGTGGGTAATAGGATGAGATTAAAGAATATTCCAGTTGGAACATTAATATATAATGTTGAATTAGAACCTGGTAAGGGCGGTATTATGGTAAGATCAGCTGGATCTAGCGCTCAAGTTTTAGCTCATGAAGAAAAATATGCCAACTTAAAAATGCCTTCTGGTGAAATAAGAAAAGTACCATCAGAGTGTTTTGCTTCAATTGGAGCTGTATCTAATCCGGAAAATAGATTTTATAGAGTTGGAAAAGCTGGAAAATCAAGATTAAAAGGAAGAAGACCACATGTAAGAGGAACTGCTATGAATCCTGTAGATCATCCACACGGAGGAGGAGAAGGAAGACAACCAATTGGACTTAAATATCCAAAAACACCATGGGGAAAACATGCCTTAGGGGTAAAAACAAGAAATCCAAGAAAATGGTCAAGTAAATTAATTATTCAAAGAAGAAAGAAAAAAATTAAAAAATAATTTTTAAAAATTCATGAGCAGAAGTTTAAGAAAAGGTCCATATGTTGACCAAAAATTATTATCAAAAGTCCTAGCCCTCAAAAAAGGAGAGAAAGCTATTATCAAAACTTGGGCAAGACACAGTAGTATTTCGCCAGAAATGGTTGGTTTTACATTTGGAGTACATAATGGAAAAGAATTTGTGGCTGTATATGTAGCAGAAGATATGGTAGGACATAAGCTTGGTGAATTTTCTCCAACAACAAAATTTGGAAAACATGGAGGTAAAATGCAAAAGAGCATTGAAGCTGGAGATCAGCAAAAAGAAGCAGTAAAAACAGCTGAAGTAGCAAAACCAGTAGCAAAAAAATAAAAATTTAAAATTATTTATAAAATCATGCAAGTTAAAGCAATATTAAGAAATTTAAGAATAGCTCCAAGAAAGACAAGAGATGTGATTGATTTAATAAGAGGCAAAGGAGCTCCAGAGGCTCAGACCGCTCTTTCGTTTACAACAAGAAAGTCAGCACCGATTATTTTGAAATTATTGAATTCAGCCATAGCTTCAGCGGAAAATGATTTTAAATTAAAAAAAGAAAATCTTTTTGTTGCAAAAGTTTTTGCAGATGAAGGAACAAGATTAAAAAGATGGCACCCAATGAGTCGCGGAAGAGCTTATCCTATAGAAAAAAGAACATCACACATTACTATAGTCTTAGATACATTAGAAAATAAAATAGAAAGTAAGAGAGATATCAGAATTGCCAAGAAAAAAGAGTTTAGAATTAAAAGACAAAATAAAAAATTAAATAAAAAAGTAAAATAAATTCATAATATGTCACACAAGGTACATCCAAAATCATTTAGAATAAAGGGAACAGAAGACTGGAACATCAGAGGTTTTTATGGTAGTAAAATGCCACAGTTTCTTGAGGAAGACTTTATGATAAAAGATTATTTAACCAAAAAATTAGTTGATGCTTCAGTTGCTTCTATACAAATTGAACATTCTGCTGGCAAACTAAATATTATCATTGAAACAGCAAGACCAGGATTAATTATTGGACGTGGAGGAAATGGGATTGAATTGCTTAAAACATCATTAGAAAAAAGCATCACAAGGAAAAAAAGAAATTCTTTAAAAGCTTCCGATAAAACAAAAAGAAATTTTAAAATTGAAATAAGAGAAGTAAAGAATCCATTTACTAGAGCATCATTAGTAGCAGAGATGGCAGGCCAACAGATTGAAAAAAGAATTCCTTTTAGACAAGTTTTAAAGAAGTCGATTGAAAGAGTTATGCAAGATAAAGAAATAAAAGGAGTAAGAATAGAAGTTTCTGGAAGATTGAATGGAATTGAAATAGCAAGAAGAGAGTGGTTGGCTCAAGGTCAAATGCCAAGAAACACAATAAGAGCAAATATTGATTATGGATTTGCAGAGGCTAAATGCACATATGGAAAAATAGGTATAAAAGTATGGTTATATAAAGGAGAAAAATTCGATTAAACGACAGATTAACACAGATTTAAAAACAGACAACACAAATCACAGATAAAATATAAAAAATCCGTGATCTGTGAAAATCTGTTAAGCATCTGTGAAAATCTGTTTTGACACACATGTCAATACTAATGCCAAAAAAAGTTAAACACAGAAAGTGGTGCAAAGGAAAGTCTCGTGGAATTGAGACAAGAGCAACGGAGCTTAACTTTGGTAGTTTTGGCTTGAAAGCCATGGGAACAAAATGGGTGTCATCTCGTCAAATAGAATCTGCCAGAAGGCATATAATAAGATATATGAAAAAAGGTGGTAAATTGTGGCTTAGAATTTTTCCAGATAAACCTGTAACTAGCAAAGGACCAGAAGTTCCATTGGGAGGAGGAAAAGGAGGAGTGGATCATTATGTATTTGCCGTAAGACCTGGAAGAATTATTTTTGAAATTGATGGTTTAAAAGAGGATATAGCAAAAGAAGCTCTTTTGGGAGCAGCTAGAAAATTACCAATTGCCACAAAGTTTATTAGAAGAGAAGACCAAATATAAAAAAGTGCATCTAGGCCTTGAAAAGTATTATAAAATAGGCTATAATAACAAATTATATTATGAAAATAATTGAATTAAGAAAAAAAGATAAAAAAGAATTAGAAAAATCTGTATTAGACTTACAGAAGAAGCTTTCTGATTTAAGATTCAAATTTTCATCAAACAAGCTGAAAAATGTCAAAGAAATAAGTAATATAAAAAAAGAAATAGCACGAACATTAACTATACTAAAAGAATTAAAATAATTAATTTAAGAACATGGCTAAAAAACAACTACAAGGTATAATTGTTTCCGATAAAATGCAGAAAACTGTGGTTGTTGAAGTAGAAAGCGTAAAAGAACATCCAAAATACAAGAGAAGATTTAAGGTTCATAAAAGATTTAAGGCACATAATGAAAATCCTGAAATGAAGGTTGGGGACAATGTGATTATTGAAGAGTGCGCGCCAATATCAAAAGACAAGACATTTAGAGTAATAAGCAAAATATAATTATATGATACAGCCAAGAACAATGCTTAAAGTTGCGGACAATAGTGGAGGCAAAATAATCCAGGTTTTTAATGTACTTGGCGGAACAAGAAAAAGATATGCACAGTTGGGAGATATAGTTGTAGCTACTGTCAAAAAAGCTGAACCAAGAAAATTAGTAAAAAAACATGATAAAGTTAAAGCTGTTATAGTCAGACAAAGAAAAGAGTATAAAAGAGCTGATGGATCATATATAAGATTTGATGATAATGCAGCTGTAATTTTGGGAGATGGTAAATTACCAAAAGGAACAAGAATTTTAGGTCCTGCAGCTAAAGAATTAAAAGAAAAAGGGTTTGATAAAATTGCGATGATGGCTTCAGAGTTACTATAACAGATCATCACAGATTAAAAACAGATAAGCACAAATCACAGATAACAACGAAAAAATCTGCGATCTGTGAAAATCTGTCAAACATCTGCGAAAATCTGTATTTTAAATGAAAATAAAGAAAGGAGATAATGTATTAATAATAACAGGAAAAGATAAGGGTAGAACCGGAAAGGTTTTAAAGTCTTTGCCAAAAGAAGGAGGAGTTTTGGTTGAAGGAATGAATTTAAAGAAAAAAGCAGTCAAAGCAAAGAGACAAGGAGAAAAAGGTCAAATGGTTTCAATTTCCGCAGTTTTAGATGTATCAAACATAAAATTGATTTGTCCTAAATGTGCCAAAGCAGTAAGAGTCGGATACAAAATTGAGGGGGACAAGAAAGATAGAATTTGTAAAAAGTGTAAACAAAAAATTTAAATAAAATATAATGAGCTTAAAAGAAAAATATAATAAAGAAGTGATCCCAGCTATGCAAAAGAAATTTGGTTACAAAAACCAAATGGCTGTTCCTTGCATTAAGAAAGTTGTTATTTCAAATTGTTTTGGAAAAGAAGTTTCTACAAAAACATCTGGAGAAAGAGAAAAAATTCAAAATTTGATAGCCAATGACTTGGGCTTAATATGCGGACAAAAAGTTAAAATAACAAAAGCTAAAAAATCAATTGCTGGATTTAAATTAAGAGAGGGTCTAGAAATTGGAGCAGTAGCTACTTTAAGAAAGCAAAGAATGTGGGATTTTTTAGAGAGATTAATATTTTTATCTTTGCCTAGATCTCGTGATTTTAAGGGAATTAGCACAAAGTCAATAGATCAAAAAGGTAATCTGAATATTGGATTTAAAGAACATATTATGTTTCCTGAAGTGTTTACTGAAAAAGAAAAAACAATTATTGGACTCCAAATAACAATTTCTGTAAATGCAAAAAATAAAGAAGAAGGATTGGAATTATATAAATTAATGGGTTTTCCAATGAAGGAAGACGATAAAAAATAATATGGCCAAAGTATCACAAGAAGCAAAAGTTAAACAGAAACCAAAATTTTCTTCAAGATTAGTAAGGCGTTGTTTTAAATGTGGAAGAAGGCATGGATTTATGAGAGCATTTGGAATTTGCAGAATTTGTTTCAGAGAATTGGCCAACAAAGGAGAAATCCCAGGAATAAAGAAGTCATCGTGGTAATGTCGCTCGCCAAATCAAATTTTTCTGCGCGCCACGGCCTCTCTACGGGGCACCCGCGTGCTCAAAAAATTTATTTGGCTCGCTCAATTAATAAATATAAAATAATATTATGGATAAAATTGTAGATTTACTAAATCAAATAAGAAACGCTCAGGCTGTACAAAAGTTGGATTTTTCAATTTCAGCTTCAAATTTGAAGTACGAAATTGCCAAACTTTTGGAAAGTAATGGATTTATTGCTGATGTTAAAAAAACAAACAAAGGTAAGATGAAAACTTTAAAAATAACTTTAAAATATGAAAATGGATTACCTAAAATTGCAGGCCTCAAAAGAGTTTCAAAGCAAGGCCAAAGAATTTACCACAGCAATGATGAGATAAGGAAAGTTATGGGAGGTTATGGAATATCTATAGTTTCAACATCAAAAGGTTTAATGATTGGTAAGGACGCAAAAAAACAAAATTTAGGAGGAGAAGTTATTTGCGAAGTATGGTAAGCGACGAACAATAAAATAATAAATAAAAATTATGTCAAGAATTGGAAAAAAATTAATTGAATTACCAACAGGAGTGAAAGTTGAAATTGGTTCCGATACCATTAAGGTTTCAGGTCCAAAAGGAGAGCTTTCAAGAGAAATACACCCAGATATAGCAGTTGAATTAAAAGACAACAAAATTTTTGTTACACCAAAAAGAGAATCCAAAAAAGCCAGAGCATTGTGGGGACTTTATAGAGCTTTAATATTTAATATGGTAGAAGGTGTAAGTAAAGGATATGAGACAAAACTTGAGATAGAAGGAGTAGGTTTTAAGGCAATAGTTGAGGCTGATGCATTGAGTTTGAATGTGGGATTTATTCATCCAATTAAAATAAAGAAACCAGAAGGAGTCACATTTGCAGTTGAGAAAAACGTTATTATTGTTTCAGGTATCGATAAGCAAAAAGTAGGTCAGATCTCAGCAGAAATAAGACAAGCTAAGAAAGCTGAGCCATACAAAGGAAAAGGAATTAAATACCAAGGAGAGAAAATTAGAAGAAAAGAAGGTAAGAAAGTTGTAGCTGCCAAGAAGTAATTTCGCTCGATAACAAACTTTTTTCCATCTGCTGGTAACCCCCTTTGCCTCTGCGGGCAAGTGGACCAGGGATTACAAAAAGTTTATTACCTCGCTTCATTAATTAATTATTACAATTATATGTCAGTAAAAACAGAAAAACGCGCAAGGCGTCACAAAAAAATAAGATTTAAGATAAATGGCACAGAGGTTTGCCCAAGGCTTTATGTATTTAGATCTTTAAATCATATTTATGCTCAATTGATAGATGATGATAAAGGAGTAATGATTGGTGTAGTTTCCGACAAAAGCATTAAAGGCAAAAGTACTAAAATGCAGAAAGCAACTGAGATCGGTAAATTGATTGCTAAAAAGGCAACTGATAAAAAAATTGAAAAAGTAGTTTTTGATAGAGGTGGATTGGTATTTCATGGAAGAATCAAGGCCGTAGCAGAAGGTGCTAGAGAAGGTGGTTTAAAATTTTAATTTAAATATAAAAAAATGGTAGAAGATATAAAAGCAAAAAAAGAGGAAATAGTTTTAAAAGAAAGAGCCACAACTGTGGAAGGTTTTAAGCCTATAAGAGGTGCTGGTTTTAAGCATGGTGGCGGAAGAGACTTTAAAAAAGATGATTTTGAATCAAAGCTTTTGGATTTAGCTCGTGTTACTAGAGTAACTGGTGGAGGAAAAAGAATGAAATTTAGAGCTGTAATTGTAGCTGGTGACAAAAAAGGAAAAATTGGTATTGGAATCGATAAAGGTAAAGATGTCTCTCAAGCAGTTGAAAAAGCTACAAGAGCAGCTAAGAAAAATTTGTTTGTAGTTGCCATTAAAGATGGAACAATTCCTCATATGGTATCTGCAAAATCTGGTTCTGCTGTGATTATGCTTAAGCCTCAAATGAAAGGAAGGGGATTGGTAGCAGGAGGTTCTGTGAGAATTATTTGTGATTTGGCTGGTATAAAAAATATTTCTTCAAAGATTTTGTCAGGATCAAAGAACAAATTAAACAATGCTAGAGCAACAATGGAAGCTTTGAAAAAATTAAAATTAAAATAAAATGCAAATACACGAATTACAACCAAAACATAAAAATCATGGCAAGAAAAGAGTTGGCCGAGGTGGCAAAAAAGGCACCTATTCTTCGCGTGGAATGAAAGGGCAAAACTCAAGAGCTGGTAGAAAATTTATGCCAATGATTAGAGAGTTGATCAAAAGATATCCAAAACTCAAAGGATATCGCAGATTTGTGTTTGAAGATAATACTGCAGTTGTAAATATTACTACATTGGAAGGTAAATTTAAAAATAACAGCTTAGTTAACCCAACAACTTTAGTTTTAGCTGGAATTATAGAAAAAATTGAAGGTAAAAATCCTAAAGTTAAAATTTTGGGTACTGGCAAATTGACCAAAAAGCTTTCAATTGAAAAATGTAAAGTTTCTAAAACCGCTAAAGAGGCAATCGAAAAAGCCGGAGGCTCGGTAAAAAGTTAAAAGTTTTTAAAGTTTCTAAAGTTCATAAAGTAAGCTAACTTTATAACTTTATAACTTTATAACCCTGTAAACTTTAGTGTGGTACGATAAAATACTATTTTTAATAAAAAGCAAAGACCTAAGAAATAAATTCCTAATTGTAATTGGGCTTTTTGTGGTATTTAGAATTGCAGCCAATATTCCAATACCGGGAATTGGCACAGAAAATTTGAGAAGATTTTTTACTGACAACCAAGTTTTTGGACTTTTAAACCTTTTTTCCGGAGGAGCTTTGAGTAATTTTTCAATAGTGTTGATGGGAGTTGGTCCATATATTACAGCTACAATTATTTTACAGCTTTTGACAATGATTATTCCCGCTATGGAGAAAATGTACAAAGAAGAGGGTGAAGCAGGCAGACAAAAATTTAATCAATATGGCAGGCTTTTGACAATACCTTTGGCAGCATTTGAAGGTTATGGTATGCTCACATTATTTCAAAGACAAGGCATAATTGGTGGACTTTCTTTGCCAACAATGATAGCTTCTATAATTACCATTACAGCTGGAGCGATGTTTTTGATGTGGCTTGGTGAGATTATTACAGAACAAGGACTGGGAAACGGAATTTCACTTTTAATTTTTGCTGGTATCGTAGCTACATTGCCAACTAATATTTTCCAAACATTTGCAACATGGGATCCATCAAAAATTCCTTCATATATTATTTTCTTTGTGCTTTCTATAGTTATAATTGCGGGAGTTGTTTTGATTACTGAAGCTAGAAGGAATATCCCAGTATCTTATGCTAAGAGAGTGAGGGGAAACAAAATGTTTGGAGGAGGATCAACTTATTTGCCTTTAAATGTTAACCCAGCTGGAGTTATGCCAATTATCTTTGCAATGTCAATTTTACTTTTTCCAGGAATGATTGCAGGATTTTTGGGAGGATCATCTGGAATTGTAGGAACTATAGCCACAAACGTTGGATTGTTTTTTAATAATGCTTGGGTTCATGGAGTTTTATATTTTATTTTAGTTGTATTGTTTACATATTTTTATACAGCAGTTACATTTGATCCAAAAGCTATTTCTGAAAATTTGCAAAAAATGGGTGGATTTATTCCAGGAGTAAGGCCAGGAACTTCAACAACAATGTTTTTAAAACATATATTAAACAGAGTTTTATTTACAGGAGCTATGTTTTTGGGACTTATTGCAGTTTTGCCATCAATTGTTGCAGGAGTGACAGGAGTGACAGGATTTACATTTTTGATTGGAGGAACTTCACTTTTAATCGTTGTGTCAGTTGTGCTCGACACAATGCGTCAAGTTAATTCTCAATTACAGATGCGCGAATACGATACTTTTTAAAACACAGATCATCACATATTTAAAAACAGATTTACACAAAGTAAAAAATGGCCTCTCGCCATTTTTTTATTACACCTTGACAGATTAGTGAAACTAATATATTATTAAAAATGTCTTAGCAAGATGAGTGATTGCTTCCTGCATTTGTGGGGGGAGGAAAGTCCGAACACTCACTACGAAAGTGGTAAATTGGTAGCGGGTAATACCCGTCCGTGGTAACACGCGAGGTGCGAGCAGTGACGGTTTAGTTTGAAAAGATTAAACTATCCTTATGGGATAAATTCAATAGTAATATTGAAGTGAAACGGCAAAATCCTTACCTGTGTGCAAGAACAAAGTCTAGCACTAAAAGAAGTAAGTTTTAGTAGGGAAAACCTACAAGAATTCTTATTAATTTATGAATTCTAAATTTTCTAATTATTAAGTGCTGGATTAAAAGTAGTTCGCTTGACCCTGAGAGTAATCGAATGGGCAGACAGATAATCACATAACACAGAATTCGGCTTATAGTCTTGCTAAGACATCAAAGATTCCGCATAAAAGCGGACTTTTTGGTTGTTTAAAATTTAGTTATTCACATTT
>CAINMG010000019.1 GCA_903850725.1 Candidatus Staskawiczbacteria bacterium | reverse complement strand
TTGCAAAATTTTAAAGCCCTTAAAAGTCATTTAAATAGTTAGTTTTTTAAAAAAATCATAAAAAATTATTAAAATTTGTACTCTGAAAAACCATCTATCTTTTCCACTTTTGCTGTCTAGTTTACGCAGACCACCTTACTTCTGCAGGAAACGGGGTTTGATGCAAGTCGCAAGAAACTCGTTTATTTTAGGAAGCTCTATGTCTGCTACAAAACCTATGACTTTGTTTATCATATATTCAGTCTTAAGTTGGGCGCCAAGCCTGATGTTCAACTGAATCTTGAAGAGCATAAGGCTTATAGGTGGTTAAGTCCGGCCGAAGCTCTAAGGATAAATCTCATCCCAGATATGGATGCGTGTATAAAGTTATTTTATGGCATATAGTGTTCACGCTGTGTGCCTGCCCAATCTTCGGAAAGGGCTTTTTTTATTCTAAAAATTTGCAACTCCAACATTGGGGAAGTTTTCCCAGAACCATGTTCTAACTGCATCCCATCGTTCGCGCTACGTAATAAGTTTTCACGAAAAACCACTTTTAATTTAAGTGGTTTTTTGGTTATAGATAAAATTAAACGCGCTTTTTTTTGGAACAAACAGTTGTCGAAACGGTTTTTTGGTTGTATAATTAAATAATTAAATAAAAAACAGGAAGTGGGGGATTCAAAACGAGTATAAAAGCTCGTTTTTTAGTTCGTCAACATATTGACAAACAATTAAAAATATGATACAATAGAATATACTGTTTCGGAAATTTACCACCCTTGCATCACGAGGTGTTCACATGTTCTTTATTTTCGTTCAAGGTATCGCCCTTTTGGCCCTGTTGTTCCATGTGGCATCGTTCCATGGGAAAAGCAGGGCACGGATTTTGATCGTTCAGATAATTGCTATGAGTCTGTGGGTGTTGCACTTTTCCTTGCTTTGCGCATGGACGGGTACACTCATAGTTTCCGTTGGCATTGTTGTTGCAGTTTGCCTACTCAACAAAGACAAGTGGAGATTCGTAAACACATGGATTTTCACAACATTTGTGTTTGTAGTGCAAGCTGTGGCTACAGCACTTGTCTGGGAGGGTATATTTAGCATCTTTGCCCTGTTTGGTGTTTGGACTGCCACGATTTCGAGGTGGCAAACCAAAGAACAACGGATAAGGGTGCTTGCTATGGTGGCTTCGGTATTCTGGATCTCTTACGATTTGTCAGTAGAGTCGTATGGCGGATTCTTGGCCGAATTAGCTATCATTGGTTCATCATTGCTCAGTCTTAGAAGGAGATAGGAGCCGAGTTTTGGCGAGTTGTCAAGGTGCTATGCCTGCTGCTATTGGGAATTTCAGCAGGCTTTTTTATTACCTTGAATTTTCTCATAAAAAAGAGTAAATTAAAGTAATTAAATAATAAAAATTATGAACCAAGAAACAAAACAGTGTCAAAATTGCAAAAAAGATTTTGTAATTGAGCTAGAGGACTTCAATTTCTACGAAAAAATGAAAGTGCCTGCACCAACTTTTTGTTCTGATTGCAGATTGCAAAGAAGATTGACTTTTCGTAATGAAAGGACTTTATATAAAAGGTTATGTGATCTTTGCGGAAAAGATACCATTACTATGTACGATAAGGGTAGTGGCATCGTTAATTATTGTGGTGAATGTTGGTGGTCAGATAAATGGGATCCACTAAGCTACGGACAAGGATACGATTTTTCCCGACCATTTTTAGAACAGTTTTGTGAGTTAATGAGAAAAGTGCCTCACCAGAATTTTTTTGGTATGTACCATACTCTAGAGAATACTAATTTTGTAAATATGAATCATGCACTTAAAAATTGCTACTATCTTTTTAATTCAGATTATGATGAAAATTGTGTTTATTCCGAGGAAATTGAACACTCAAAAGATTGTTTTGACTCAACGATGTTAGAAATCGTGGAATTAGCTTATGAAAGTTTAAATTGCACTAAATGCTATCAAATTTATTATTCTGTGGATTGCGAAAATTCTCACAATATTTGGTTTTCAAAAAATCTTTCCGGCTGTTCAAATTGTTTTGGATGCATTAATTTAAGAAATCAGCAATACTGTATTTTTAATGAAAAGTTTTCAAAAGAGGACTATCAAAATAAAATTGCTCAATTTGATTTGAGTTCATATGCAGCGGTTGAGGAAATTAAGAAAAAAATTGCTGAATTTTGGTTAAAATTTCCCAATAAATACATGCACGGAATAAAAAATTTAAATTCAAGTGGAGATTATATTTCTAATTCTAAATATGTTAATAATTCTTTTATTGTAACAGCATCAGAGTATTGTAAGTATTGTATGTGGATGATACTTGGTGGCAATAAAGATTGTTATGATTTTACGCAATTTGGTAAAAATGTGCAGAACACTTATGAAACAATGAGTTGTGGAAAAGATATCAATAATATTATAGCAAGCACTACGATTGTTGCGGGGGGTCGTGATATTTTTTATAGTATTTATTGTAATGGTAACAATAGTAATCTATTTGGTTGCGCTAATGTGCGTAATAAAAGTTACTGTATTTTAAATAAGCAATATACAAAAGAAGAATACGAAGAGCTTGTGCCTAAAATTATTGTACATATGAATGAAATGCCTTATATAGATAAAAAAGGCAGAATATATAAATATGGAGAATTTTTCCCAACAGAAATTTCGCAGTTTAGCTATAACGAAACTTCTGCCCAAGAGTTTTTTCCTTTAACAAAACAAGAAGCGGAAACACGGGGGCTCTCTTGGAAAGAACCGAAAGAAAAAAATTATAAAATTACACTTAAATTACAAGATTTGCCAGATAGCAGTCTTGATGTGAAAGATGATATAACCTCACAAATTATTGAATGTGCCCACAAGGGTGAATGTAACGAACAATGCACAGTTGCATTTAGAATAATTTCGCAAGAACTCCAATTTTATAAATCCCAAAATATACCATTGCCAAGATTATGTCCTAATTGTAGGCACTATCAACGCACTAAAAATCGTAATCCAGTTAAACTATTTCCACGCAATTGCGCAAAGTGTAATAAGGAAATTGAAACCAGTTATGCGCCCGAAAGGCCGGAAATAGTTTATTGTGAAAGTTGTTATCAACAAGAAGTAGTGTAATTTTTAAAAAATTTTAAAAATATGGATTCACAAACAAAAAATTGCCAAAAATGTAAAAAAGATTTTATCATTGAGTCTGAGGATTTTGATTTCTATGAAAAAATGAAAGTTCCTGCTCCAACACTGTGTCCTGATTGCAGAATGCAAAGACGATTTGCTTTGCGTAACGAGTGGCACCTCTTGCGTAAAAAAGATATCCACGGAAAGGAAATTTTTTCTATGTTTCACGAAGACGCCCCTGTCAAAATAATGGGAGTGGAAGAGTGGTATTCAGATTCGTGGGATCCGTTAGAGTATGGCAAAGATTATGATTTTTCAAAACCATTTTTTGAACAGTTTAAAGAACTTATGAATCAAGTTCCACTTATGGCAAGAAACCTTGTCTGGCAAGTTAATAGTGATTATTGCATGAATGCCACAGCACCTAAAGATTGCTATCTTTCTTTTGGAATATCTTATGTGGAAAATTCTGCAAATTCTGTTTGGGGATCAAAATCCAAAGATATTTTTGATTGCCATAACTATAACGAATCTGAACTTTGTTATGATTGTTTTGATGTAAATAAGTGCTATAAAGCGTTATATTCTGTAGGTTGCGATGGGTGTAGTGAAATTTTGTTTTGTAAAAATTGTGTTGGTTGTAATAACTGTTTTGGATGCTGTAATTTAAAAAATAAATCTTATTATATTTTTAATCAAGCGTATTCAAAGGAAGAATATCAAGAAAAAATAAAAGAGTTTAAAGTAAATTCAAGAACTGGTGTTGAAGCTATGCGAGAAAAAGCAATAAATCACTGGATGCAATTTCCAAATAAATTTATCCACGGAAGACATAATACAAATGTTTCCGGTGATTATATTTATAATTCAAAAGATGCTAAAAATTGCTGGAGAATTATTGGAGCTGAAAATGTAAAATACTGTCAAAATTTCACTTTAGGTCCAGCTAAAGACTCGTATGACCACAGCAATTTTGGGAGTGGAGCAGAATTAATTTACGATTCTTTGGTTGTAGGTGATGGTGCGTACAATGTGTCATTTTCTGCATATTGTTATCCTCAAAACTCAAATTTAAAATATTGTCTTCAATGCCAAAGTTCTTCAAATCTATTCGGCTGTATTTCAGTAAGAAAAAAAGAGTATTGCATTTTAAACAAACAATATACCAAAGAAGAATACGAAGCTCTTGTGCCTAAAATTATTGAACATATGAAGTTAACCGGTGAATATGGCGAATTTTTTCCAATGAAAATGAGCCCTTTGGCTTATAACGAATCGTTTGCTTTCGAGCATTTTCCTCTAACAAAAGAAGAAGTCCAAAAACGTGGTTTGGTTTGGCGTGAACCAAAAGAGAAAAATTTTAATGTAACGATGCAGAGTAATAATGTGCCAGATGATATTAACGATGTGAATGAAAGCATAACTAGCGAAATTATTAGTTGTGGCCATGAAGGTAACTGCAGTCACGAGTGCGCAAAAGTTTTTAAAATTACTCAACAAGAATTACAATTTCACAAACTCCTTAAAATTCCATTACCAAGAATATGTCAAAATTGCAGGCATTACAGCAGGTTTGCTTGGCGAAACCCGGCCAAACTCTGGCATAGAAAATGTATGAAACCGGGATGTCAAAATGAGTTTGAAACAAGTTATGCACCAGACAGACCTGAAATTGTTTATTGCGAACAATGCTATAATGCAGAAGTAGCTTGATTAATGCTCTATAAACCTTAAAATCTCCGACTCACTTGAATAAGAGGGAAAAAATAATAACATTACTCAATTTTGCTGAGGTCAGGAATATGCAAATAATCCTCGTGCTGGCGGATTATAGTTCCAACAGCGTCCACGATGGTGCGCTACGTAATAAGTTTTCACGAAAAACCACTTTTAATTTAAGTGGTTTTTGTTAGAATGAATTAACTAAAGAAATAGAGATAAATATTATAAAAAAATGAAAGAAGTAATTGTGTTACATAAAAAAGAAGGAGAAACTCCGCTGGGAGCAATCCAAAATTTTAAGAAGAATAATCCAAAATATTTAAATTTGCCTATGACATATGCTGGAAGGTTAGATCCTATGGCTAGTGGAGTTTTGATTGTATTGTCTGGAAAAAAAATTAAAGAAAAAGAAAAATATTTAGCTTTAGATAAAACTTATAGCTTTAGCGTGCTTTTTGGTTTTAGTACTGATACTTTTGATATATTAGGGAAAATTTGCAAAGTAGATTTAGATATACAAAATAAATTTGCTTCTATAAAAGATTTTAAAAAGCAAATACAAAATAATTTAAAATATTTTAAAGGCAAAATGGTTCAAGAGTATCCAATTTATTCATCTAAAACTGTAAATGGTAAGCCACTTTTTTATTATGCAAGAAATAGTA
>CAINMG010000018.1 GCA_903850725.1 Candidatus Staskawiczbacteria bacterium | reverse complement strand
TTAAACCCATATTTGTATTTTTAAGTTTATTATTTCAAATTTATTTATTAAATTAGTATAACAAATAATTCTATTTTTTGCAAGAGCTAACCTACCAATCTTATGGCAACTCCAAGAATTGCTAAAGCTATACCAATAATCCAAGCTCTCATTGTTACTTTACTTGAAGACCAGCCAATTGCCTCAAAATGGTGATGTATTGGAGTAGATAAAAATATTTTCTTTTTGCGAAACTTTTTGGATAGTAGCTGGACAATAACTGAACCAGACTCCAAAACCAAAAGCCCTGCTATTATAGGCAAAACAAAAACCGAATCAGTTAAAAACGCAACCACAGATAATGTGGCTGTTAGGCCTAAGCTCCCAGATTCTGACATATAAAACCTTGCAGGGGGAATGTTAAACCACAAAAAAGCAAAAAGCGTACCTGTAATGACCAGGCAAAACGTTGCCAAATCAACCTTGCCTTGAGAAAAAGCAATAACTGAAAATGCTCCAAACATAGATGCAAAAGACCCACCAGCCAACCCATCTATCCCATCAATTACTCCACCAGACCAACAAGCAATCATTACAATAATAAAAAATGGGATATACAAAATGCCGATTGGCAAATTTCCGTAAAACGGCATATAAATTGTATCCCAGCCAAGTTTGTAGTAGAACCAAAGCGCTCCGATTAAACCAATCATAGAAATTATAAAAATTCTTTTCCTAAAGGACATTCCTCCGCCTATGTATTTCCCAATATTAGACACTACAGAAATATCATCAAAAAGTCCAAGCAAAGAAGCAAATAACAATGTAAACAATGGGAGCCATGTTTGACTACGAGATAAGAAATTCAGTCCAGATAATTGTGGAAAAATAAAAGGCAAAAAATAAAATATTAAAGCAACTGCAATTGTAGTTACCCAAATTAAAAGCCCCCCAAATCTTGGAGTACCAACTTCTTTTTGTTTATGAAGCGAATTAAAAATAACTGCATCTTGTCCATCAATTGTTTTTGTGCGAGCAGATTTTTTCCAAAGTTTGTGTTTATACAAAAAATTAATAAGCAAAGGCGCCCACAAAATAGCAATTACAGAAGCAATTGACGAAATCCCCAAAACTTTAATTACGCTAAATGTAAGTTGAGTCATTAAAGGAAAATACGAAATAATAAATTTTTTGTAGTGTTGACGGCCACAGCCGGCAAGTGAAGCTCCGCAGAGCGAACCACGAAAAAAAATTTGATTATTGAGTATTTTTAATAAAGTATCTTTTATTTACTTACCCAGACATCATTTTTCCAAACAAAGTCTTTATCCATTCCACCTACTACCCAGATTTTATCTTGGAAAACTACTACCCCCAAATCTTCTCTACCATACCAATCAGGATCATCAACTGTTTTTTGCCAGACAATTCCATCCTCAGAACTCCAAACATCATTTACACCCCCGCCATAAATATCAGCATTCAACCTTGAAATAAGCCACAATTTATCTTTATATTCCACTAGGGCACCCCCTTGCCTTGAAGCAAAAGGCGGATTTGCCACTTCTTGTTTCCATACTTTGCCGTCCTCAGAACTCCATACATCATTAAATAATTTGCCATTAAAACCCATTCCCCCAATTACCCAAAGTTTATTGTTAAATGCTGTAGCTGTATGATCCCACCTTAACTCCCAGCCAGCATTATCTGTGGCTTGCTCCCAATTTATTCCATCTTCAGAACTCCACACATCGTTTGTTAAGCCCTTATTGTCATAAGTCACTCCTCCAATCACCCAAAGCTTGTTATCAAAATTCACAACTTGATGACCTTCCCTCGCTGACCACTCTGTATTTTCCTTCTCAAGTTTCCAGCTTATACCATCCTCAGAACTCCAAATATCATTTTTATAGCCAATTTCTGGACCCCACCCACCAACAAGCCACAATTTATCTTTAAACTCCACAACCTGAATTGAGCGCCTTTTACCCCATGGAGCATTACTATTCTCAAGCTTCCATATTTTACCATCCTCAGAACTCCAAATATCTGAAAAATGTGGTGCTTTTTCATAATTGACAACCCCAGAGCTTTGCACGCAACAATTTGCATCCAAACCGCCCATAACCCATAATTTATTTTTAAATGAAACTAATCCATGTGAATCTCTTGCTTCAAATTCTGCAGAAGAAGTCATTTCCTCCCAATTAAGTTTTTGTGCATTAAATACAGGCTTTACTAATATAATTTCAGCTTCAGTTTGTATAGACACCCGATGTCTATCTAATTTAATTAAATAATTAGAAAATAAAAGTACAAAAAATAAAATCAATAAAATACAAAATAATATTATTAGTCTTTT
>CAINMG010000017.1 GCA_903850725.1 Candidatus Staskawiczbacteria bacterium | reverse complement strand
TTTTTATTATTTATTTTCCTTTTAATAGTTTTTTATTTTCAGACTTTAATTTTCTTTCCAATTTCTTAACATCCTCATCTGGTGGCAAGTTTTCTGGTACAACCCCACCCTTTATCATAGCTTCACGAACATTTTTATTATTTTTTATATGCTCACCTGTAATTGGTTTTTCGCCAGCCAATCGAGAATCTCTTTTTACATTAAAACTTGTAAGCTCATTTGCAAAATCTTTGGCTTTTATTGTTACTGATGGCAAAAAATCAGCCAAGGCGCGTTTTGTTGGTACGCCAAGTTTTGTTTTCATTTGCTTTGTATTGTGTCCACCAAAAAGAGCTTCATCTCCTTTGCTTTTTATTCTAGCAAAACCTTGCTGGTCAACTCCTCTTTCAAATAAAACTCCTGACAAAACTTTTTCTGAAACCGTAAGTTTTTCTCTGGCTCTTATTCTTTCAATTTCTGATAATCTTTTTTCTATAATTTCTTGCTTTCTAGTTTGAACTGCAAAATATGTCATTGCAAAAGCAATTTCTTCTTTTCTAGGATCACCATTTTGAGCAATTAGATAGCAGGCATAACGAGTAAGCATAAAATCCTGAATTTCTTTTTGTGCACCTTTTGGCATTGCTATCGTTTTGTTGACGTCAACAAAATGATCCGTTATTTTTTGTCCGACATTCTCACAAGCACTTTTTCCTTTTTTGATCACTAATTCAAAATTTCTCCATTCGTCATATCCCAATAAATTTTGCAATTCTCTAGCATACCAAAATTCTATGCCATCTTTATTGTGAACGCAATCTTCAAAATTTTTATGTAACTTTAAAATAATTTCTCTTTCCATAATTTAGTATATCATATTTACGCCACTTCTTGATTATAGCACGATTCACAATAAACAATTTCAGGTCTTTCTGGTGCGTACGATGTCTCAATATTTTTATTACATTTTGCACAATTTCGTAAATAAAGCTTTAGTCCAGCTCTTTGTTTTAAGCGTTCAAATGTTCTACAATTGGAGCAAAGTCTTGGCAATGGCACGCCTAAATTTCTATAGAAGTTAAGCTCATCAGAAGTAATTTTAAAAGCACCTACACATAATTGGTCGCAATTTTTTCCAGCATGGGCACAGGCAATAATTTCTGAAGTTATAGAATCAGAAACATCTTTAATGTCATTCGGCAAATCTTCTGCTTTTATTGTGGGCTTATAATTTCTACCTTCAGTATCGCACCACTTATAACCATTATTAATTGCATCGTTTTTATTTAATGGAAAATATTCCTGCGACATAGACTCATTATAGCCCACTGGGCTAATTTCTGTAGGAAAAAATTCACCATATTTATAAACTCTACAAGCTTTATCTACATATGGCATAAAATCCATTTGCTCACGAATTTTTACCACTAGATTTTCATATTCTTCTTTTGTGTATTGCTTGTTAAAAATACAATATTGCTTTTTACGCAAGCCAACACATCCAAACAGATTTAATGAAGATTGACACATAAACGAATACTCAATATCATGCACGTTTTCCTGCACGTTATAACAAAACTTAATATTGCTAACTCCAAGACCACAAGCATGGCATTCATACGCCATTTGCCCGTTGTCGCCCCAAATAGACCAATCATAAGAATCTTTGGCTCGGCCGTTTTCCTGCAGATACTGACAAAATTTTAAATTTTCCCCCTCCCTAATTATAAAAGAATTCTTTACATTTTTAGAGTGACTAATATAGTTTCCGCTTACATTTGCATTGTGGGTACCTTCTAAAAATTTGTTTGGAAATTTTAGCCAAAAATTTTGTGCTTCTGATTTTATTTTTTGATACCCATCATAAGAGCCAAGGTTTAATTCGTTTAATTTTTCATTATAATCTTCTTTAGAATATGGTTCATTCCAAATATGATAGTTTTTATTTCTTAAACCAACACATCCAACGCAATCAGAACAACCAACACAATTTTTAGAAAACCATAAATTAAAAGAACTCTCGCAATTATTGCAACCAATATTTTTGGTACCAGAAGTCAACCAAAAACTATCAAAACAAGTTTCACATTTTGAAAGGTGAGAGACATCCACACAATTCCTGCAATTAGATAAACCGTGGCTATACATACAATCCTCAATATATCCTGCATTAAAACAAAGATAACAGTTTTTTGGGTCAGTAGTATTGTTGCTATAATCACTTTTTATACCATTAACTACATTTAAATTTTTAAGAGGAACTCTATGCAGTAATTCATCAAATTGTTTAAAAAATGGTTTTGAAAAATCATAATCTTGTCCATATTCCATTGGATCCCATTGGTCAGTCAACCATACTTCTTTTTCGTAAACTTTGTAACCAGAATTTGGTGAGTAAGAACTAAAAATATCTTTTCCAGAAAAATCACTTTTTACCTTATACAAAACTCTTTCATTTCTGAAAGCCATTCTGCGTTGCGCATGACAAAGCCAACAAAAAGTTGGCGCAGGAACTTTCATTTTATCATAAAATGCAAAATCATCTGAATCAATAATAAATTCTATTTTACAATTTTGACAAATTTTATTTTCCTGTTGCATATTTTTAATTGAGTTAAGTAACTTTATTTATCTTATCAGAAATAAAATAAAAAATCCATAACAAATAAAAAAGCTGCTGTGGAAAGATATTCCACAGCAGTAGCTTTCTTTTTTAAGGAAGCCTGCTATTCGGGCAGACAATCGAAAACGATTTGCATCGCCTTTCCGATTTTTCCACCCTTCTCGGCACTCGCCACGCATCCAGCATTTTTCAGCTGACCACCATCTCCACCAGTGTTGGCGACAAACACCATGCGGGTACCTTGCTCGATGAGTTTGGCGACCACTTTGTCGCCTTCGACATCCCGCATTCCTTGATCCATGAAGACCACGTCGCATCCACGTGCGGTAATAGCTTGCGCCAACTCGACAATTGCGTTCTCAATCGTCGCCAAGGATGGACTGTATCCAAGATTCGACTTCTGATGAATCCATGAAACGCCCACATCTGGCCAACCCGCCAGCGAACTTGCGGTCTTGAGAATTTCGCCGATATCGTCATCGACGATTAAAATTGTCAGTGGCCTGGGCGGGATTTGGCGGTCAACGGTTAACGGTTCATACTTGGGCCGAATTGGCTCCCGCGCCATCTTAATCAGATTTCGATTTGCCATGGCCACAAGCGCATTGCTGTCAACGCTCCCGTACCCTTGAAGATTTGGGAAGGCGGTGAACATAATGGCCATCCCACGGACTACGTCCGCCGTGATGCCATCGTGACCTTTGACTCGACTGGTCAGAACTTTGGCTAACTCCTCACTAGCCTTAACATTCTTGTCCTCCACATTTTGTGGCAGATGGCACTCGATGAGTGCCGTCTCCAAGTCCGGTACTGGTGCATTCGCACCAACACAGTATGGTGGACTGCGAAAACTGAACAGGTGCATAAGATAGAAAATTAGAGTATAATGAAATCAAAAAACATGAAAAAAGTTTTTACCTCAAAGCAGAAGTCCGATGTAGCATTGTCGGCAATTCGTGGTCAGCAAACATTA
>CAINMG010000016.1 GCA_903850725.1 Candidatus Staskawiczbacteria bacterium | reverse complement strand
TTGTGGCCTGGATTCCCTAATGGTATTTTTGATTTAATCCACGAAGCTAGATCATTTTTGCCATTTATCGCATTTATTTATTCGGCAATTGTTTTGTTTAAAAACCGTTGTTTATTTAAAAATTTATTTTATAGTCCAGTTGGGTTGTTAATAGTTTATTCTTTACTCCAAATAATTTCTTCTATTTTTTCTAGCCAACCTTTGATGGCAGTATATTGGGGAGTTTTGTTTGCTGGAGTTTTGTTTGTGTTGTTAACTTTTATGGGCAACAAAGAAATAATAAAAAAAATTATTATTGCAAATATCATAATTGCCGGGGCTATTGCTTTGGGTTTAATGTTTTTCTTTTTGATTCAGCCAGGTATGGTAAATAACATAACTTATAATTTTTTAATTTGTAGTCAAAGGCCATATGAAGGTATGGGTGGCCTGTCTGTAAATGCTTTAACTTTTGGCATGGCAAATACCAGGCCAACTGGACTTGGCAGGTATGCAGGAATTACAGCAATATTTTGTTTGGCAAGTTTTTATTTTGCAAAAAGTAAAACTTCCACAAGGAGGAAATGGTTTTGGCTGTTTGTTATATTTTTAGGAATTCTGCTTTTTTCTAAAGGCAAGACAGAGATGGTGGCATTTATAGCAAGTATGATTTTTCTAATTTGGTTTGCAAAGAAGATAAATATTTTATCAATTTTAAGTACATTTTTAGTTATTGTTATTTCGAGTATTGTTATTTTTTATAATGTGCCATGTACAAATACTCCTATTTTTATAAATAGAATAGTAAGTATGATTAATGAAGTAAAAGTTAAAAATACTCCAGTTGTTCAGGACGTGCCAATTGTTCAAGAAAAACCTGTTATCAAAGATATTTTGTCCAAAGATATAATTAAACCAGAAGAACCAGTAAAAGAAGTTAAACTTGAGCCTAAGCTTGAGCCAGAGTTACCTCAAATTACATCTAGAACAGCCAGTGTTATTAATTTAAGCGGTAGAACCAGTGGAGTTTGGAAAGATTCTTGGTATTTGTTTTTAAAGAATCCTTTGTTTGGTTTTGGAGCTCAGGCAGATAGATATTTTTTAAATGGTCAACATGCTCATAACACTGTTATTCATGCAATGCTTCAGGCGGGAATTTTAGGAACAATTGCAATGATTTTAGCTTTTGTTTGGCATTTGTTTTATTTGGTAAAACTTTTTATAAATCCTTTAATCCAAACAAAAGATAAACAATTTTTAATTACAATAACTGCGGTTTTAATATTTTTTATTGTAAGGGGATTAACAGAATCATTGGTATTTTTCTCAGCAGATTGGCTTTTTGTGGCTCCAATAATTGTATATATCCAATGTTTGTATAATGAGCTAAATAGTAAGAAAATAAATGAAGGTAATATTTTGGAATTTAGAGGCTCTAAAATAAATATAATAGAAATGCCCGAAGTTTTACAAGTAATGCAAAATTGGATAAAAAATGAAAGGCAAAAATTACATTGGATTATTGTTACTGGAATGCACGGAATTGCAGAAGCAAATAAAAATAAGGAATTTAAAAAAATATTAAGCCTTGCTGATTTATGGGTGCCAGATGGAATTTCTTTAATATGGCTAGCAAGATTAAAAGGTTTGTCTGCCAAAGAAAGAATTTCTGGAGCTGATTTAATGAAAGATTTCTTTATAGCATCTCAAAAAGATAATTTTAATAATTATTTTTATGGCGATACTCCGGAAACCTTGAATTTGTTAAGTAAGAAAATAAAAGAAAATTTCCCAAGATTAAAAGTTGCAGGATATTTTTCTCCTCCATTTAAAGTCTTATCAGAAAGAGAAGAGCAAGAAATAATTGATAAAATAAACAATGCCAAGCCCGATATTTTGTGGGTAGCCTTAGGCTTACCAAAACAAGAAAGATGGATTTATAAAAATAGAGAAAAGCTCAAGGTACCGGTTGTAGTGGGCGTAGGAGCTGCTTTTAAGTTTTTGTCTGGTTCTGTAAAAAGAGCTCCAAAGTGGGTAGGATCTATGGGATTGGAATGGTTGTGGCGCTTGGTTTTTGAGTTTAAAACAACTTGGAAAAGAGTCTTTGTTGCAGGCCCATATTTTTTGTGGCTGGTTATTCTTGATTTAGTTAGTTCAAAGCGTTATAAATAATAAAAATAATTAAAAATTATAAAAATGGCAGAAATAAAAAAAGTTTTGGTTACGGGGGCGGGCGGGTTTATTGGGCATCATTTGGCTAGGTTTTTAAAAGCTCAAGGTTTTTGGGTAAGGGGAGTAGATATTAAAGAACCTGAATATTCAGATAAAAGTGAGATGGATGAGTTTTTGCTTTTGGATTTAAGGTTTTATGATAATTGCGTAAAAGCCACAGAAGGTATTGATGAGGTTTATGCTTTAGCAGCTAATATGGGAGGAATAGGATTTATTACATATCACAACTCTGATGTGCTTTATGATAATGTAACTATAAATGCCAATACCGCAGAAGCTTGCAAGAAAAATAGCGTAAAAAGAGTTTTCTATTCATCATCTGCTTGTATTTATCCTACATACAAACAAGAAGAAGCAAATTTAGTTGCTTTAAAAGAGTCAGATGCTTATCCAGCTGATCCAGATAATGAATATGGTTGGGAAAAGTTGTTTTCTGAAAGATTGTATAAAAGTTATGATGAATTTTACAAAGTAAGAATTGCAAGATTCCACAATATTTTTGGTCCAGAGGGCACTTTTGATGGGGGTCGCGAAAAAGCTCCAGCTGCTGTTTGTAGGAAAGTGGCTTTGGTAGAAGATGGTCAAGATATTGAAATTTGGGGTGATGGTGAGCAAACCAGATCTTTTTGCTTGGTAGATGATTGCGTAGAGGGAGTTTTTAAGCTTATGAATTCAGAAGTAACAGAGCCTTTAAATATTGGCTCAGATAGATTAATTTCTATAAATGGCTTGGTTGATGCAGTTTCAAAAATCGCAGGTAAAAATTTAGTAGAAAAGCATTTGCTGGACAAACCTCAAGGCGTGCGTGGTAGAAATTCAGATAATACTTTGTGTAAAAAAGTCCTTGGCTGGGAACCTCAAATTTCCCTTGAAGATGGCTTGAAAGTAACATATGATTGGATAAGCAAGCAAGTAAAATAATTTATAATAAATTATGGATTCAGAAATTAAAAATTGTCAAAATTGCAAAAAGGACTTCGTAATTGAGCCCGATGATTTTGCTTTTTACGAAAAAATGAAGGTTCCTTCACCAACTTGGTGTTCTAAATGTAGAATGATAAGAAGAATGGTTTGGAGAAATGAGCGTAAATTGTTTAGAAGAAAAGATGCCCGTACTGGAAAAGATTTACTTTCACTATATCCTGCAGAATCAAACTGGTCAGTGTATCATGACGATGATTGGTGGAATCCAGACATTTGGGATGCACTTGATTATGGTAGAGATTTTGATCCACAAAAGCCATTTTTGGTGCAGTTGTTTGATTTATGTAAACAAGTTCCTAAATTTCATGCAGATGCAGTTAACATGGTAAATAGTGAATATTCTGGCAATGCAGCTGATATGAAAAATTGTTATCTTGTTTTTAATTCTGCTTACGATGAGGATTGTGGATATGGCAATGGATTTACATCAAGCAAAAATTGTTATGATGGCTCATATGTTAACAAATCAGAAAGATGTTATGGATCTTTTTGGGTGGACAATTGTTATGAAACTCATTTTTCTGCTAACTGCGACAATTGTGTTTCAATGTGGTTTTGTAAAGATTGCAGAGGATGCTCTTATTGTTTGGGATGCGTAAATTTGAGAAACAAAAAATATTGTATTTTTAATGAACAATTTACTAAAGAAGAATATTTACAACGTATTGCTGTAATGAATTTAAATACTTGGGGTGGTTTAAATATAATTAAAGATCAGGCAAAAAAAAATTGGCTAAAGCATCCAAATAAATGTATTCAAGGCTCTCAAAATGTAAATGTGTCAGGAGCTTATATTGCCAATTCTAAAAACGCTAAAGACAGTTATCTAATAAGGGGGGCAGAAGATATTGCTTACGTACAATATGGACAGTATGCTCCGCTCAAAGACGTAATGGATGTTACAGTAACAGGAGAGACGGAGCTTGTTTATGAAAGTACAGTCTGTGGATTTTCTAGTACTAGAATGAAGTTTTGTTCTGAATGTTGGAATGGTGGGCGAGATCTTGAATATTGTTTGTTCTGTGCGAGTAGTGCTTCTAATTTATTTGGATGTATTGGGGTTCAGAAAAAGCAGTATTGCATTTTAAACAAACAATACACAAGAGAAGAATATTTTATCCTTCGTGAAAAAATTATACAACACATGAGTGACATGCCTTATATAGATAATAAGGGTAGGGTATATAAGTATGGTGAATTTTTTCCGCCCGAGTTTTCACCTTTTGCGTATCAGCAAACTATTTTGCCAGAACATTTTTCTATGACCAAAGAAGAAATAGAAAATTTTGGCGTAAGATGGCAAGAGCTCAATCCTAATGAATATCAAACAACTAAAAATGCCAAAGAACTTCCTGATAATATAAAAGATATTGGACCAGAAATTTTAAAAGAAATTATAAAATGCGAAAAATGTGGTAGGGCTTATAGAATTATAGAACCTGAATTGCAATTTTTAAAACAAATGGGAATTCCTGCTCCGCATTGGTGTGTTGACTGCAGACACTATGACCGTATAAGTCAAAGAAATCCAGCTATATTTTATAATAGAAAATGTGATAAATGTGGGGAGCAAATCAAAACCTCTTATGCTCCAGACAGACCAGAGATTGTGTACTGTGAGAGCTGTTACAACAATGAAGTGGCATAAAATTTAAAAAATAAAATATGAAGAAAGTTTTAGAAAAAATTGTAAGTTTAAAGGATTTGGATGGAATAAGGGAAAAGTATGAAAATAAAAAGATTGGGATTTGTTCTGGTTGTTTTGATGTGTTTCATTCTGGACATGCAGTGTTTTTTGAGCAGTGCAAAGAATTGGTAGATGTTTTGGTTGTGGTAGTTGGTTCTGACTTGGCAATACGAGCTCAAAAAGGTGAAGGAAGGCCGGTAAATGTGCAAAATAATAGAGTGTATCTTACAGCTTCTATAGAAAATGTAGATTATGCTATAATTGGCTCGACAGCTTTGGAAATGAAGCCAGGTAAAATTGATTATTATGAAATTGCAAAACAATTAAAACCAGATATTTTGATTTTAAATGATGATGATTCTGCTGTTGTAGAAAAGCAAGAATTTTGCAAAGAATTTGGTATTGAAATAAAATTTGTAAAAAGATTTGTCCCAGAATTTTTAAAAAGCGTTTCTTCTACAAAAATAATAGAACATATTAGAGTTGATGAAATAAAATGATAAAAAAACAGAAAATTATAAAGACAATTTTATTTTTAGTAGACTTTGCGCTGATGTTTGTAGCGCTATATTTAGCCTTGTTTTTAAGAGGAAGAGGGCTGATTTTTGATTATAAATATTTTGCTGTTAACTTTATTTTTTTGTATATTTTGTGGATGCCGTTTATTTATGCTTTGGATTTTTATGAGATAAATTACTTTCAGAAATCCTCACCATATAGGCTGAGTATTTTTGCAATACTGGCAGTGTTTTTGGGTATTGGATATTTTTATTTGAGGCCTAGTTTGATTTTTACGCCAAAAACAATTTTGATTTTAAATATAGTTATTTATATTATTATTTTTTATATTTGGAGGAAATTA
>CAINMG010000015.1 GCA_903850725.1 Candidatus Staskawiczbacteria bacterium | reverse complement strand
TATTTATAATTTTTTGTTTTTCCTTTTTTATAAGGAGTTTTTTTAGCTATAAAGATATTTTTACTCAAGGAGGCGTAAAATATATTGATGATGCTATGTATCACATGAGAGTATTGGAAAATATGCTTTTAGGCAGTCATTTCCCAAATTTTATAAATTTTGATCCTTATGTGAACTTTCCCTATGGTGCTTATATAAAAATGGCTCCATTATATGATTTTGTTTTAGCTGGTTTTATTTGGATAATAAGTTTTGGAAAGCCAAGTTTAGAAATTATCAATAATATTGCTCCTTTTTACCCAGTTTTTTTAGGAAGTTTAATCCCTATTGTTGTATATTTTATTGCAAAAGCTTTATGGGGTAATGTAAAAATTTCTTTGTTGTCAGCGTTTTTTATTTCTGTGTTTCCAGTTGTTTTGATTAGATCTGGATTGGGGTTTAATGACCATCATATAGCAGAAGTTTTGCTTTCTTCTTTGACTATGCTATTTTTGATTAAAGCCTTTAAATATGCTAGAAATGGGGTCGGTATAAAAAATTTAAAACTTTGGATTTTTATAGCCTTATCAGGTATTTCTTTGGGGCTTTATCTTTTAACTTGGGTCGGGGCTATTTTATTTCTTTTTATTATATTTGTTATTTTAACGACTTATTTTTTTATAGAATTTATTTCAAATAGATCTGCGAGATGGATTTTGCTTGCTGGATTTATGCTATTTTTTATTCCTTTGGCAATGATTTCGCCATTTTTTGGTCATCCAAATATCTATTCTGGAATGTATAATATAAACCACATATTGTGTTTTGCTCTTGGATTACTATCGTTTTTATTATTATGGGCATCTAGTATATTTGTAGTAAAAAGGGGTCTTAAAAATTGGCAGATTATTCCACTACTTGTAATTATATTTTCATTTTTTTTAATAGTTCTAAAACTTTTTTTTCCAGTAATTTTTAATAATATCATAGTTTTAGCTAATGGTATTAACAATAACGGATCTTCTTTAACTAATTTTAAAAGTTTTGTATCTGAAATGAGTCCTTTAAGATTTCAAGGAGCTGTAGATAGATATTATTCACTATTTTTTATGTATTTGATAGGTTTTTGCATAATTGTTTATAATTATTTTAAAGAAAAAAAGGCAGAACAATTAGTGTTAATAATATGGACAGTTATAATCATTTTGATAACAGGTATTTTGCCATTTTTTGGTCAAGTAAGATTTGATATTTATTTGTCTGTAAATGTTGCGTTATTATCAGCGTTTTTTGTAGTAAAAGGCTTTGAACTTAGCTTTAAATCATTAGATATCTCTTCTCATTTAAGACAAGAAGATTATTATTTTAAAAATTATTTTTTAATCTCTTCTATTGTAATGTTGTTTAGCCTGATATTCTTTTTAATTTATCCTTTCCCTTTTAATGCAGGGCAATCTTTCCCTAAATCATTGCCATCTTTGGTTTCTTCGACAATGGGTGCTACATTTAATCCTTATGTTTTTAATAGTGATTGGCAAAATACATTAAAGTGGTTAAAAGACAAAACACCAGATCCAGGTTTAGATTTTTATGGTGTATATAAAGAACCGGGGGTAAACTCTAAAACTGGGAAAGTTAATGCTTATGAGTATCCAGAAAAATCTTATGGGATTTTGTCCCATTGGGATGATGGGCATGCTATAGAATATTATAGTCAAAGGCCAGTAATTGCCAATAATTTTCAATTAGGTATTGGAAGGAAAATTGATGGTAAAGTAGTAGAGTTGGGGGAGGCTGTATTTTTTATTGAAACAGATGAAAATAAGGCAACTTCATATTTAGATAAATTAAGAGCAAGATATATTGTTATAGATAGTAAATTTGCAATACTTGAATGGGGAGTTTTTAATGGAATGGTCAAGTTGTGTCAAGGAGATATGGCGGGTTATATTGATGAGCCAGAAAACATGCCCACAAAATACGATAATTCTATGATTGCTCGTTTACATTTATTGGATGGTAGCAAGACTATAATTGAAAAAAAGTTAGATGATAAAAAAATAAATTTAGAAATAGATGCCTTAAATCATTTTAGATTGTTGTATGAATCAGAAACTACTTCAACAATTTTCCCAAATCAAAGTTTAATGAAAGATATAAAGATGTTAAAAGTATTTGAATATGTAAAAGGTGCTAAAATTAAAGGATATGCACCAAACGGCTCAGAAATAAATGTATCTGTAGAGATAAGCACAAATCAGGACAGGAATTTTATTTATGAAAATAAAGCAGTTGCCAATAACGGGGAGTATGAATTTATTGCTCCTTATGCAACTGGCAATCAGGCAAGCTCAGATGTAGTAGCTAGTGATTACAAAATAAAAATTGGCAATATAACAAAAAAGGTCAAGGTTTTGGAAGATGATATTTTGCAAGGAAAAATAGTAAATATAAAATGAAAAATTTTATAATTTTACCATGCTATAATGAAGAAATAAATATATCAAATGTTTTAAAAGACATTGAAAATTTGCGATTAGAAAAAAATATTATTGTTATTGATGATGGGTCTTTTGACAAAACTTATGATTTGGTAAAAGATAATTTTAAGAATGTTATTTTATTAAAACATAAGGTTAATTTAGGCAAGGGGGCGGCGTTAAAAACTGGTTGCCTTGTAGCAATAAAATTAGGAGCTGAGAATATAATATTAATGGATTCTGACGGGCAACATTCGTCAAAATTCATTTCAGAGATAATAAGGAAATTAGAAAATGAAAATTTTGATATTGTTTTTGGTTCAAGGATAATAGATATTAGAAAAATGCCGATAGCTCCTTATTTAGGAAACAAAATTTTGACTTTTATTACAAATTTATTTTTTGGATCTAATTTAAAAGATAGTCAATCTGGTTTTAGGGGTTTTAAGTCGTCAGCATATGAAAGATTGGATTGGAATTCAGTTGATTACTCGGTTGAAAATGAAATAATTTATAATGCTTATAAAAATAAACTAAAATGTGGAGAAATATTCATTGATACTATTTATAAAGATAATTACAAAGGAACAACTCCTTTTGATGGTATAAAAATATTATTAAACATAATTAAGAATAGATTTTTATGACTTCTATATTAAAAATAATTGGTATTATTTTCGCATTGTTAATGGCATATTCAACATTTTTAAACTACAAAAAAAATGAATTTAGTAAAATTCAATTTTTGTTTTGGGAGATTGTTTGGGTTTGTCTTTTGCTAGTTGTATTATTTACGGAAATTGCAACAATGGCAGTAAGGTCGATTGGGTTTTTAAGATTAATGGATTTTTTAACTGTTGCTGGGTTTTTGGTAATTACATTTTTATCTTTTCATAATCATTATTCTATAAATAAAGTCAAAAATAAATTAGAAAAATTAGTGAGAGAAGATGCATTAAAGATAATAGATAATAAGAAGTAAGCAGGGGACTATTCTAATCTAATAATGTAATTTGAGATAATTTTATACGGTATTTTTTAATTAGTTTTAAAAATGCTTTGGTGCTAATTTTTTTTTGTTTTTGTATTATCTTCCTTTGTTCTATCAGATGGGGGAGATGCTGGAATAGTGATATATAGGCTTTAATTAAAACTTTAGCTAATTTTAATCTGGATGATTGAAATTTAAATGCAGGACCCTTTTTTGCAATAATGCCATAAATTGTATATAGATACCTTTTTATTGTGTAAAAAGGTAAGAGCACAAGCAATCTTATTGGGAAATTTTTAATCGCTACAAAGAAGTGGTTTCTCTCAACTAAAAAGGCTTTAGTTTCAGAGTATGCTCCCGTTGTTCCAGAATACCAGTGATAGACAATGGCACTGGGCACAGATTGAGCTTCCCATCCAGATAATCTTGCTCTTATCCCCAAATCAGTATCCTCGCAATAGGCAAAAAATATTTTATCTAGTAAGCCTATCTCATCAAGCATTTCTTTGCGGTATAGGGCAGCACAACCACTTGGAAAGAATATGTCCTTATTGTTATTGTATTGCCCGTTATCTATATTATTTCTAAAAGCACCTCGCGCAAGGCCATCTGGGTATATGTTAAGTCCTATAGAATCAATTAACTTTTCATTTTTTATAGAAAGAATTTTTGGCGCAAACATCCCAATTGTATTGTCTCTTTCAGCAACTTCTAAAAGGTTTTCGATGCATTTTTCATTCATTTTTGTGTCATTATTTAGTAAAAAAACATATTTGCCGTTTGCTTTTAATATTCCTTCATTATTTCCTTGCGCAAAGCCTAAATTTATTTCATTTTCAAGAATAATTACTTTCGGGAAATTTTTTTTTATAAAAAAAACTGAGTCATCTGTTGACCCATTATCTACGAAAATCGTTTCTAAATTTGGATAAGTTTGTTTTTCTATTGCGCTAAAGCAATCGCTCAGAAATTTTATTCCATTCCAATTTAAAATAATTATAGATACAAGAGGTTTTCTATTTTTTATTATATTTTCCATTATTATATTTTTTCTAAGATAATAATTTCTTTATTGTGAGTAAAAAATTCACTTATCATTTTTGGTAGGGGGTAGAAGTAGTGTTTTTTTAGATTGAATTTACCATTAGATATTTTTAATATTTCGCTTAATGTTATAAAGTGTTTATGGCCAACACCTCTTTTAACTCCCGAATCATAGCCTTTTTTATTTGGAGAGAGTATTAATAATTTTCCGTTAATATTTAATGCGTTATAAATGTTTTCCAATATTTTTTCGGATTCAGACAAGTCAAAGTGTTCAAGAACATCATGACAAATAACCCAATTGTAATAGTTATTCTTTATTGGTAAAGATTTTGTTATATCTGCTTGTATCACATTAAATTTTTGATTTTTTAAGTAATTAATGCAGTCTTGGTCTGCATCAATACCGCAGGCCATTGGGTTTATTTGAAAATAAAATCCCCATCCACAACCTAAATCTAAAACCTTCTCTTTGCTTGATTTAGTTGCCAATAGTGGCTTGCTCAAGAAATTTATTTTGATAAATTTACGTATATATGAACTTTTTGGATTATTATAGTCTTTCATAGGTTTAGATAGAAAATTTTATTGGTTATATTAATAAGATCTATTAAAGCCACTTTTTATTTTTTGGATCAGAGATCCATTTTATGGTATTTTCTAAAGACTCTTCGAATGTTTTTGGGTAAGTAAAGCCTATTTTTTTTAGCTTTGTCCCGCTTAAAGCATATCGTAAATCGTGTCCAGGCCTAGAAGAGTGAAAATCACTCATTTTGTATTTTAATTTTTTGTTTAGGGTTTTTGCAATAAATTTTGCTAAAGTCAAATTATCTACTTCTTCTTCTCCAACAATATTAAATTCTTCATATTTAGAAAAGCCTTTTTCTGTTATGAATAAAAGTGCGTTACACACATTTCTTGCATGAATATAATGTCTTTTACCTGCTTGAGTTTTTGTTTTATTAGAATGTATAATCACTGTTTCGCCTTTTAGAGTTTTCTTTATTACCATTGGAATAAATTTCTCAGGATGTTGTCTTTCTCCAAAAACATTCATTGTGTAAGTATTTATTATTGGTGTTTTGTAGCAATTTTCAAAAGCCACTCCAAGAGCCCACTGGCCAACCTTTGAGGCAGAATAAGGGTTTGTAGGATTGTGTCTGTCATTTTCTTTATAAAAAACTCCTTCTGGTGCGGGGCCAAAACATTCGTCAGTATTGAAATTAATAAATAATTTTAAATTTTTTAACTGTTTGGCAAAATTTAATATATTGCAGGTTCCAACAACATTATCCATTACGAATAACAATGGATCTTGAATACTTCTATCAACGTGTGAAGATGCTGCTAAATGCCAAATATAGTCGATATGGCCTATCTCTTTGATAATAGAATTATTGATTTCTGATTTTAAATCCCACCAAATAAATTTGACACGACTTTTTTCCTTTTCCCAAATTTCTATATCACGTAGTCTTTCTAGGTTCCCAGACAAGTCTAGGCGGTCTATGATTATAATTTCCCAGTTTGTTTTTTTTAAAATACCTTCAATCAAGTGCGACCCGATAAATCCCGCTCCGCCAGTAATTAAAATTTTAATTTTTTGTTTCATAATTTTTAAGATTTAGCTAAAATAATTACGCCTAAAAATGTTATACATATTCCAAAAATTTGCATTAGGTTTATCTTTTCTTTTAGAAATATAATAGATAGAGTAATCACAAAAACATAAAATAAACCGCTGCCTATAATGTATCCGCTACTTAGATTTATTTTTGATAAAGACAAAATCCAAAAAATGGCCGCAAAAAAAGATATAGATAAACCTAGTAAAACGAACATATTGGTAAAAATCCTAAAAATTATGTGAGGTAATTCTGCTACGCTTAAATTTATATTACCTATTTGCTGCAATCCAATTTTTAAAATTAGCTGCCCGCTAGCTCCTATAAAAGATCCAATAACTAATAATAGTATAATATTAAACATCAATTTATTATTCATTTTGTTGTTTTAAATTATATTATTATAGCTCTTATTTTTTTGATTTGCAAACTTTTTAATATAGCTATAAAAAAGTTATCCACAGGCTTGCTATTGCTTGACAAATGCTTTTGGTA
>CAINMG010000014.1 GCA_903850725.1 Candidatus Staskawiczbacteria bacterium | reverse complement strand
TTAAAATAAATATAAAATCAAAAGACGAAGAGAGTCCAAAGAAAGTTGAAAAACCTATAGTAAAAAAAGTGGAAAAATTAAAGCCTGAGAAAATGGCTAAAGTTGTTATAGAAAAAAAAGATGAAAGAAAAACTGAGGTAAAAGAAGCAAAAGCTGAAAAAGTGGGAACAAAGAAGGAAGATAAAAAATCTGCTGATTTTATTCCAGAGATTGGAGCTAATGTGGCTCAGAAAACTAGGAAAGAAGGTGAGTACAGTGCTAAAGATATTACAGTTCTTAAGGGATTGGAACCTGTAAGGCTTCGCCCTGGAATGTATATAGGAGGAACTGGACTTGATGGACTTCACCACTTAATTTGGGAGGTTGTTAACAACTGTTTAGATGAAGCAATTGCAGGTTACGCCAAAGAAGTTGAAATTAATTTATTACCAAATAATAGAGTAAGTATTTCTGATGATGGCAGAGGAATTCCAGTAGAAAAACACCCTGACACTGGAAAATCTACTTTGGAAACTGTTTTAACTACATTACATGCTGGAGGAAAGTTTGGCGGAGAAGCTTATAAAGTTTCTGGAGGTTTGCATGGCGTAGGTATTTCTGTGGTGTGTGCTTTGTCTACATACATGCTAGCTGAGGTGAAAAGAGATGGAGGAATTTACCAACAAGAATATTTTCGCGGAGTGCCGAAAGGCAATGTTAAAAAAGTTGGTGATACCAAAAAAACCGGAACCACTCAAACATTTGACGCAGATCCACAAATATTTGCTGAAATAAGATATGATTCCAAAAAAATATTAAATTATTTAAGACAACAAGCTTATTTAACTAAAGGTGTGAAAATTACTTTTAATGATATAAGAAAAAAAGGTGAAGAATTAAATTACACATTTTATTTTGAAGGAGGAATTAAAAGCTATGTAAAATATTTAGTTTCTGGAATTGAACAAAGGCATGATAATATTTTTTCAACTTCTACTACCAAAGATGATATTTATGTAGAAGCTGCTTTTCAATACAACAAAGAAATGGAATGCACTGAAGAAAGTTTTTGCAATAACATTTATACTCCAGAGGGTGGAACTCATGTTTCTGGGTTTAGATCTGCTTTAACAAGAACTTTAAATGATTATGCAAGGAAAGAAGGATTTTTAAAAGAAAAGGATGAAAATTTTTCTGGTGATGATGTCAGAGAAGGTTTAACTGCTGTTGTTTCTATAAAAATTAGAACTCCACAATTTGAAGGACAGACCAAAGCTAAGTTGGGCAACCCCGAAGCCAAGGCTTCAGTAGAAGCAGCGACAATGGAGGGGCTAGCAGATTATTTGGAAAGATATCCTAATGATGCCAAATCAATTATTGAAAATTGCTTGTTAGCTACCAAAGCCAGGCTTGCAGCTAAAGCAGCTCGTCAAACAGTTTTAAGAAAAGGAGCTTTGGAAGGCTTAGCTTTGCCTGGAAAATTAGCTGATTGTCTAAGTAGAAGACCAGAAGAATCAGAAATATATATTGTTGAGGGAGATTCTGCTGGTGGTTCTTCAAAAATGGCTCGAGACAGAAGATTTCAAGCTATCTTACCTTTGCGTGGAAAGATTTTGAACGTAGAAAGAGCAAGAATGGATAAAATTTTGGAATCAAAGGAAATTAGAGCATTGATTATTGCAATGGGAACTGGAATTGGTGAAGATTTTGATATTGAGAAATTGAGGTATCATCGAATCGTAATTATGACTGATGCTGATGTTGATGGAGCTCACATTAGAACTTTACTTTTAACTTTCTTTTATAGACATTTTAAGCCAGTTGTTGAAGCAGGACATATTTATATTGCTCAACCACCACTTTACAAAATTTCAGCTGGTAAAAATGCCCAATATGCATATTCAGATGACCAAAGGGATAAAATTGTCAAAGAAATGGGTAAGTCTTCTGTATCAATCCAAAGATATAAAGGTTTGGGAGAAATGAACCCAGAGCAACTTTGGGAAACAACTATGAATCCAGAAAATAGAACTCTTTTGCAAGTTGCAGTTGAAACAGCTCACGAAGCAGACAGAACTCTTGATATTTTAATGGGCGAGGAAGTAGAGCCAAGAAAGAAATTTATCCAAACCCATGCCAAATCCGTAAAATCCTTAGATATTTAAAATTTTTTGTAAAAAAAATCCCGGCGTTCGACGAATCGAACGCACGGGCCTGATGACGGATGGACGAATCTTCACTTTCGCTTTTTTCGGGCATCTTTGACACGTTTTTTGGCGGCTTCGACTCGCTTGTCCAGCGGGAAGTCGCCATTGCCCTTTTCCTTGAGAACGGTGCAGGCCAGAAGGTCGTCTTGTCCAGGAACGTCCAGAAAGACTTTTTCGGGACCCTATACAAAAGTGTGTCTAGCATAGTATGATTAACAAAAACTATGCAAAATCATAAAACATTACGAAATCATAAAACATTAGCTACACAACTTTTAGAAAAAAGCATAAAAAATTTAAGAGAAAAT
>CAINMG010000013.1 GCA_903850725.1 Candidatus Staskawiczbacteria bacterium | reverse complement strand
GGACTCCAAGAGCTTGGAAAATTTTCTAAAAAATATTTTGAGGAAAAAAATTATCATGAATTATGCAGATTTTATGCTAATGTTGTTTTGCGACATGTTGTAGAGTATTTGCATCTCGAGAATAGGCCAGATTTTGAAAAAATTACTGATTTAGATTTATATAAAAAAAGCTTGTTGCCAAAGGAAATTTTTCTACAATTTTTTCTAATTGAAACACTCGGTAAGCCTAATTTTAATTGGAGTAGGGGTAAAGAAGTTGTTGAGCAAAATTTAGCGTGCCTTGTGGTTTGCTTTGCGGATATTTATGATTTTTTAAATGGGTAATGTAGCAAGGCGCGCTAGAAGGCAGGCAATAACCAAAGCATTCCACTATTCGGGCGAATGGTGGAATGCTAGAATAGTGGAGTGGTTATAAACAACAATCGTTTGTATGCTCACGGCATACAAAAGAAAACATAAATATTAAAATAATGCTATTCCAAAAAAATTTGGAATGGTATTCGCTCAGACCTGCTTGAGCGAATGTAAGAAAACAAAAACAAATAACCAAAGTTAATACAATCATTAAACAATTACATGTAATTGTTCAGTCAGGTTGCCCCCTGCCCAAGGCAGGCAAGTAGGGCAACCAAAAAGCTATTCCAAAATTTTTTGGAACAGCCAGTGAGAATCCGCTGGCTTTTTTGGTTGTATTTTGTTGAAAATTAATTTTGTGGTAGAATTAAATAAATATTAATAAAAATTAAAAAATAGTAATAAAGCAATTGTGACTATTCTATTGTTCTCAAGAACAATGGAATAGTAAAATTGGTTTTGGAAAAATATGATAGTAACAAAAATGTCAAAAATGCAAAAAATTTGGTTGGGTATTTTCGCGTCAATGTTTTTAGTACCAGAGATTTTATGGAGCCCAGTCATGAATTATGCATATTCACTTTTTGCTCCGACGGTTAAAGGAAGCTATCAATTGTTGAGGTATAATTTTTTATTTGGTTATCAACAAGAAAATTTGTTAAAATTTATTATATTCATTCAATTTTTAGGTATAATCTTATTTTTTATTTTTTGGTTTAAAAATAAAAAAAATATTGAATCAAAACTATTTTTTTGGTCTGTTTTATTTTTATCTGTTATATTTAGTTGTATAACATTTTTTGTGTTTTGTCTTGTTTTCTTTTTAAGTTTAAGTTTTTTTTAAAATCATCATTAAAATTAATCAATAAAAATCTTATGAAATTTAACTTTACCAAAATATCAATATTTATAATCTTATCACTTTTTATATTTCCAGCATTTTCAAGTGCATATATTATTGCACCAGATATACATGTAAACATAAACATAAATTCTCAAGGAAAGAATGCCCTTTTTAATTTTACTGTTGAGGACTATTGGAATTCAGAGCTAACTGAATCTCAGGATTTCTCTAAAATGACAGAAGACTTTGTTGCTTCCACTGGATTTGGTAGAATTTATTTTGAAAATAATAGTTATCTTTTTAAATTAAAGAATGCGCAAGATGTAGAAGCATATCAAGAAGGGATGCCAGATTATCCAATAATACCTAATTTTAAATTTGATAATATTTTTTGCACTAGCACTAACCCAAATGATATTTTTTTGATTCAAGAAAATGGAGTGATGTTTTTCCCAATTAAAGATGAGGTAATTGATTGCTATTTTAGCAGAAGCGTGCAAGTGCAAACTAAAACACCCGTACTAATTGTGCCAGGGATAATGGGAACGGAGATTTTTAAAGATTTAAATCTATTATGGCCAAATGTTGGTAGAATGATAACAGATATCGGGGATGAATTTATGGATCCTTTGCAATTTGATGAAAGCTTGAATCCAATTTCTAATTTGACAAGAGGCAATATAATTGGAAGTCCAGCTATTAATCAACATTTTTATGATTTATTAGTACAAGAATTTATTATTCAGGGGTATGTTGAGGGTAAGACTTTGTTTACTTTTCCGTATGATTGGAGATATGGGGTGAGTGGGAAGTTTGCAGACCCTTCGACAAGCTCAGGGCAAGCTACAAATGTGGATTTGTTAAAGAGTAAAATTGATCAAATCTTGGCGCAGACTGGTGCAACAAAAGTTGATGTGGTAGCTCATAGTAACGGCGGATTGATAGTCAAAAAGTATGTAATGGATAATTTTACAGCAGATACCACAACTCATAAAATCAACAAAGCAGTATTTGTTGGCGTGCCAAACACTGGAGCACCAAAAGCCATCAAAGCATTATTACAAGGTGATGATTATGGAGTAAAAATTGGACCAGTTGGAGTTCTTTCAGAAAAGGAAATGAAAAAAATATCAGAAAATATGCCAGTTGCTTATGATTTACTTCCATCTGAAAATTATAGACATTTTGTTGGTGGGTTTATTACACAAATTGATATTGGTTATGGGAGCATAGAGGACGGAAAGGAAACTGATTTAAATTATCAAGAATTTGAAAATTATATGATAAATGAAAAAGGGCTTAACCAGCAAGCTTTTGATAATTCACAAAATCTTCATACACAAGCTTTTGATGATTTTGATTTAAGGACTAGGGGTGTAAATCTTTATGCAATTGATGGATGCAAAACTCCAACAATGGCAAACTTTTTGGAAATAAAATCAAAAAATATTTTAGGACAAGAATCAATAAAATTTGGTAAATTAGATTTAAAAACTGGAGATGGCACAGTTCCAATTCAAAGCTCAACTAATCTTCCAATAGATCAAGACAAAAAGTTTTATGCTATAAATTCTGATCATGGCAAAATGCCAAGTCAAAATGGGGTAAGGCAACAAATTGTAAATACTATAGTCGGAAGTAATTTAGACACAGGAAGAGATTTTTGGGGCAACGATTTAATTACTCAAGATGTTGATGATTGCCAGCTTAATGGAGTTGGGTTTTCTGTGTTTAGTCCAGTAGATATTTTTGTTACAGATCAAAATGGTAATAGATTGGGGTTAAATGAAAATGGGGATATTATAAATGAAATTGTGGGAGCTGATTTTGAAATGATGGGAGAGCATAAGTTTTTGTTTGTGCCAACAGATTCAGGGCAAACATATACAACAACCTTAACTGGCACAGGCACTGGAACTTATACAATAAATGTAGAAAATATAGAGAATAGTCTGACAACGCAAACCGAAACATTTAGCAATTTGCCAGTTACAGCCAGCTTAACAGGCACAGTGAATTTGAGTGATGGTGCAAGCCCCACCACTTTAACAATAAAAGAAACACCAAGCTCACAAGCAGTTGTAGTCAATCCTGGTGATTACACGCAAGACACAATCGCCCCAGAAGTTATAATTGAGTTTGACCCAGTTAAGAAAGATTTAAAGTTTACAGGTAAAGATAATATTTCGCAATCAAATGAAATCACAATCACCGATAAAGACGACACAATCACACTTACAGATAAAGCAGGCAACACAACTGAGATAAAACTTAAAGACAAAAACAGAAAAATCACCATGAAAGCAG
>CAINMG010000012.1 GCA_903850725.1 Candidatus Staskawiczbacteria bacterium | reverse complement strand
GACCAACGCATGCAAAAGCTAAAAGAAGTACAACGGGGATGGATCAACTATTACAAATTTGCGAGCATTATCAATAAGCTCAATGAATTGGATGGATGGTTACGCAACCGGATACGGTATTGCATTTGGCATGATTGGAAGAAACCGGAGCGAAAGCGGAGGAATCTGATCAGGCTTGGTGTAGATCCTGACCATGCCTGGCGATGGAGCCGGAGCAGAAAAGGAGGGTGGGCAATTGCCCAAAGTCCAATACTGAACACTACCATCACGGTAGCCCGGATTACCCGGCGAGGCTATGAATCGTTGCTGGCTCATTATTACAAAGTAAGTCCACTGCACCAAAGTTCACCGCTATTTCCCATTGTTTAGCGAACCGCCGTATACGAGACCCGCACGTACGGTGGTGTGAGCAGCCCTCCCCGTCAGTTTATCTGGCGGGGCGGTCTACTTGATTATGGGCTTATTATCTGTCATTCAATCATTCAAACCGTATATCATCTAAAAATAAAGTAACATTTGAATTTGCAACCCAACAAAAACCACCAATTACTGATGATAAATCCTGTCCTTTCAAGTCAATTGTAAATTTTTGCCAGTCTTTACTTAGATTTACGCCTAATTTGGGTTCAGTATCAAATGAATCTTTATATGTTTTATCTTTAACTCCACCGGATTTAAATTGAACAGATTCACTACCATTTAATCCTTTTGCCCAAAATGTAATTTTTGTAAAACCCTTTTTAGATAAATCGAAACCTTTAACTTCACCCCAATTGCATGGATTGTCTTTGCTTAACCAATATATTCCAGCCCAACCTATTGTACTAATGTTATATGTTATTTTAATACATTTGGGGGCTGAATGTGGATTTTCAGACCAATTCGGGTCTATAGATATATTTTGCGGACTTTCTCCGTCTCCCATAAAACCACAAGGAATAAAACTAGTACTTATATCCAACGATATTGTTGGACTTCCACAACTAACAATTAGAGTTAGAATTGGAATTACTAAACTGAAAATTAACAAATTTTTCATAAACATTCTCCTATTTTATTGTTTGACAAATTTTAATTATTCTGAAACCAATATGATTTTCTTGCAAATTAGGATTAGCGGGTTTGCGAGAAGTTATTCTAACATCAAAAGCAATATCTCGATAACTCCCACCCCGAATTACTTTATCAATTGACTTTTGTTGTAGGTTCATGTTTTTAATTTTGGGAAGTGAATCTTTAATTAAATTATAATAATCTAAATAGTACCAATCATTGCACCATTCGGATACATTTCCATTCATATTATAAACACCAAATTCAGATATATTGTAAGGGCTACTATTTATTTCTATTGCGGAATTTTTATTCGAGAATTTAAAATTACAATTATTAGCATTAGGTATTCTATTGCCCCAAGTAAAGATATTATCAGTATTTCCTTTTGCAGCAATTTCCCATTCAAATTCAAAAGGTAATCTATATATTTCATGTGTTTTATTTGAAATCCAATCACAATAATTAACTGCGTCAAACCATGAGATTCCTGTAATTGGTAATTTGAGATTATTTTTTATTGTAACTTGATTCCTGTCTTTTAAAAACTCATTATATTCCTGATTTGAAATCTCATATTGACTAATATAAAAACTATCAATGTCTATTTCAACATTTGGTGTATAATCAGAATAAAAATCTATATCATTGTTAAACAGTGCTTGCTGGTTTTTGATGTCTTCTTTTGATAATCCAATCCAGTATTTACCACTTGGTATTTTAATCATTTGAGGAATCGATGCTTTATTTTGCGGATGTGAAAAATAGTTTTTTATGGGAGTATAAAAAATAAGAATAATACCGAAAGATATAGAAATTGTTAAAGAACCAATTATTAGCAAAAGTTTAATAATACTTTTTTTATTATTTGGTATTTCGGGATAATAAATTTTTACTACTGTACCACCATCAACTTTATCACCACCAATAATGTCTCCTGAGCCATGGTGTATTTGTTTAATCTTTCCATTATTGTCTGTGAATAGATAACCAAAAAAAGTTAGGATTGCTGCACCTAATGCTGCAAATGGTTCACTAATTATTTCTAGATACCATAAAATAATTAGAACAATTGTTAAAAGGCTTCCTATAATTAAAATCATTTTTTTCATAATCAGTTCTGTTTTAAAATAACTGCCAACGGACAGCGGTATGTTTTTGTTGCCGATTTCGGAGCAGGTCACTGTCAAGCCACGATAAAGTTTGAAGCGAGCCACAGCCGTTGATTTCAGCACTGTCTCGGCAAAAAAATATACCGCATGTTACCAGCCGTTTTTTATTGTCTAATCCGAAGTCCAACCCTGTCATTGTCAATATATATATTATCGTTCTGTTCCTTTATTTCAAACACGAATGGTTTTACCTCGCTATTCAAGCCGTCTTCTGCATAATCTCTGATATTCTTTGGTAAAATTAATCTTGGTCTATAAAAATCAAGAATTTCAAAGTGCCAAAAGTGTCTAAACGGAAATTCATCAGGAAACAATTTCTCAAAGGGTCTATACGATAACTCAACTTCATAGAATTTTTCGCCTTGAAGTTCAATTTCATTGTAATTGAAAAATATGATTGTCCGTAATGATTAACCTAAATTATCCAACAAAATGATACACATGCTATTAACAGTCTTCCAAATAGTTTTCCCCCAAAGTACCGTCTATTGAGCCGGTAGGTAAATTCATCCAGGTAATTTTGTAAATAAG
>CAINMG010000011.1 GCA_903850725.1 Candidatus Staskawiczbacteria bacterium | reverse complement strand
CTACCACAAAATAAATTTTCAACCAAAAACAAGGCAAAAACCGAGATGGGTCGGACACCTCTCGAAGTTAAAGGACAAACAAAAAACCAGTGGTAATTAAAGCATCTCCCACCAGCTTTTAAAAATTCATTTAATATTCAGCTAATATTTTTAAAATTTCATCCGTTAAATCTCCAAACTCTATTTTTGATTTTTCAATATTTTCTTTTGTTCCAATCTGAATTTCTTCTATTAACTTTGGATCAAGGTCAAATATTGCCACTCCAATTTCCTGACATTTTGCAGGAATTCTTCCATAATCTTGAATTTCAGCTAAAGGATTTTTCCAACTTTTTTCAACAAGACCATTACGGCAATGCTTTTCAGAAAGGTATTTTTTAACTTTCAAAGGTATTTCATCAATCCAGTGCCTGTGATCTTTTATTGGTTTTTTGCCATATACATTATAAGAATTTACAATATATCCAATAAATAATCCTTCGCCAGAAAGCACAAATTTGTTTTCTGTGTTTCCTGAAAGCGCCTTGCCTGTTACTTTCCAATTTTGTTTCCATTTTTCAAATATATTTCCAAGATTTTCAATCCCCTGAACGCTAAAGGCATCGGGCATCATTGGCACCACAAAATAATCAGAGCCAAGAAAAATAATTTGGTTTAATAGCGAAAGACTTGGCGAAGTATCAATAACAAAAATATCAATTTCATCTTTTAACCCTCTTTCTCTTAAAAATCTATCTATAGCACTTGTTTGGAAGTAACCAAGTTGCTGACCAGAAGCTGCTGATCCATAAGCTGACACCAAAATATTTTCATATAAAGAAAGATTAACACTTCCTTTTAAAAGTGATAAATTACCATTGCTATTTGCAACTGGAATAAATGGAACACTTAAATCAATATCACTGCCTCCTTCAATAACGCCTTTTAATACACTATAAACATCTTTTTCTGTTGTAGAAAATAAATTATTTTCATAATAATTGTCGCCCAAAGATAATCTGGAAAGATTGCATTGTGGGTCAAAGTCAAGTAAAACTGTTTTATAACCCTGTTTAGCAAAAAACATAGCACAATTAAAAGCCAAGGTTGTTTTTCCAACCCCACCTTTATTATTGGCAAATAAAACCTTTTTTGTCCTTGGAAACTTCATATTTTTATTATAACAGAAAACAATTTTTTTACAAATAAATTCTCACTGGCTGTTCCAAAAAATCTTGGAATAGCTTTTTTTATTTCTCTATGATTTTTTTATTCATATAATTAAACTAATACTACTAGAAATATATCCTAAAAAAGAAATAAAAATAAGCCATAAAAATATAACTAACAAGATAATAGAAAATAATATTTTTTTGTTCTTTATATTTATAATCAATAAGCCCATAATACCAACTAATTCAACAACTAAATTTAAGAAAAAAAGTCCTGAATTATTTATAAAAAATCGACTATCAACGAATAAAGAACTTAATGTTAAAAAATCTTTCCCAGAGTAATTAACAATCGACGAAAATATTATCGAAAATAAAATTTCAGGGATTAGAAACATTGCTCCAAAAATACCCAACCAAATTTTTTGCATTTTACTTAACATGCTTTTAAAAAACCAATTTTAAAGTATTCTTATATTCTCGAAAATAAGAGAATACTTGTATTTGATTTATTACTTTATTATTTAATAATTTTTATCCT
>CAINMG010000010.1 GCA_903850725.1 Candidatus Staskawiczbacteria bacterium | reverse complement strand
ATGATACTGAAATTCATCAGTAAGCCACAATCTTTTCCATTGATAAATCCATAGAAGCGATCTGAAAGCTTTGTACCAGGAATATAGTACAACGGGGACTTCATGCTGGGCACTTCGTGCCACATGAAGTCCTATTTATTACCAGCAGTTTTTTATTCATCGCTGCCAGTGTAGCTCAATTCTTTACTTTTTTTGTCTAATTGGAACCTAAAATGGTATGTCCCATTTTCCATTTTTGTGCTTGTCCAATACTCTCTTTCAATATAATAATCTGTCTCAAAGTCAACTGTGTCAGGGGTTTTATAATCCATTGAAGGAATTTTAGAATAGTCAGTGAATAGTCCCTTGTAATTTTTTGAAGTCTTTATTTTCTGAGAAATACGGTTAAAATCATTGTCGGACAATTTAAGTGTAAATGTTTCATAGTAGTCTCTAAAGCCTCCAACCTCGTTTTCTAAAATTTTGAATTCGTCCCTCAATTCTAAGTTATGAAAAATGAGAATTTTACGTACGTCTTTTTTATTAAATGTCCAGTCCGAAATCCAAGGCTGCATTAAAAGTAAAAGGAAAGCAATTATCAAAACTATGGCGATTGCTTGACCTGTTTTCTTTCTATTGTAAGCTCTAAAAGTCCAATAAGAAATGAAGATTATTTGAAATATTACGATTACTGGCCAAATGAAAATTACTAGAAAATCTAAATTTCCAATTAGTGTAAGAGTTATCAAAACCCCCAAAGTTCCACCTACAAGATATCCTGTTTGTCTTTGACCCTTTTTAAAAGGAATGAAGAAGCATAAAAGTGTCAGTCCGTATAAAATTAAGGATATAATTATTGTACCTGTATTCATATAGTTTTGATTCTGTTGTCTTAAAATTGCTGGTAACAATCCGCAGCTTGCGTTATGGCGGGGAGTGAATAGTTCCTTTCCTTTCTGCCCGCTAAATTAGTTAATTACTTGTTGTTTATTTCACTTTGTTGTTAAAACCCCGCTTGAAGCAAGGGGATGTTATAGCCAGTGCTTCCTTGACTTTTAATAAGTATAAATATATCTATGTTCAATTTTATCATTTTGTATTTCATCAATTTTAATTAATAGTCCTTTGCCGTCATAGTAGTAATTGTATTGTCTTCTGTGAGATTTTGTTTTCCCCTCGAAGCCGTATGAAGTTTCATCATCTGTCTCTATACTTACTCTATTATTGTTATAAAAATAATTTGTTGCTATGTAAATCCTAGTCGTATCGAAGAAAGATTTATAAATTTTTTCAATGAGTTGTCCTTGCTTGTTGTAATTGTATGTTATGTACTTGTCATCACTCTTATTTGTTTCTGATAGTAATTTGTCATTAACATAATATTCAAAAAGTGTCGTGTCACATTCTCCATGATACTTACATCCAGTATTCAAAAATATGATTTTTCTCAATTGATTACTGTCATAATAATATTTAGTAGTCAAATTGCAACAACCGCCAATTTTATTTTCTTCAATTATTTGGTTCAAATTGTTGTAAATGTAATTTGTAATAACGCTACGTTTATTCCGCTCTGTATCTTTATAGCATAAAAAATTTCCGATTTCGTCTTGCTTTATCAATCTGTTTTTGGAGTCGTAATAATATTTATTAAGAAATGATGTGTCTGATTTTTTACCAAGAAATTCAGTTAAAAGGTTACCATTTTTGCCATAATTCCATGACATAAAATGTTTTTTAGACTTACAAATACTGTCGTCACATAACCAAGATGTCACGGTTTTTATTTTGAATTTTCTTATTAGCTCCTTGTTCGGCTCGTCAAAAGTCTGCCCGTTACTTTTAAGTCCAAGTAGCAGAAAAAATATAGTCAAAAGTTTAAGTGTCCAGCGTATCATTGGTTGTTTTTTTTACCATTGGCAATAACGGCCGATGCTATGGCAAGTGCGGAAATAAATTGTTGCTCAACTGTCTGCCAGCACAAATGTAAATAAAGATTTCAAATGTTTCAACGAACACGCAAACCCGCCATTGCTCTAAGCCGTTGTTAGTGGGTCGTTGTTCTTATTTTTCATATTAATTTTCTCATATAAACATTTTCTACTTTATCTTTCAGTATTTCTACTAATTCTGTCTGCATATAATCATAGTAGTCAGGAATATATAAACATACAATTTTTTTTGTCCCATAAATTACAGGGTATTTTTGTCTTATAAAATTTCTATGATGCTTTTCCATAACTACAACAATGTCGGCCCAGTCTAAATCTTCTTTAGCTAAAACTGTGTCTGCTGATTTGTCAGTACCTGCTGACTTAACTTCAAAACGGTCGTCACTTTCATAAATTTTATGAGCTGTAGCACTTCTCATTCTGTTTACTGTAAAAACAAAAAGTATTTTTAATTTTCTATTGTCAGTCCACATTTGTCTCATAAATGGAGATATTTTCCAACAATTCTCTATGTTTTCATTGTCGAAACAAGCCCAATAATGAATGGTATAATCGTGAAGTTTAAAGTCAGATTCTAATATGGGTTTAATTCTTTCACAATATTTTAAAAATGATTCTTCTGTGTTTTGGTCTTCTGTCGCATGAATGATAAATTCCATTAAAATGAATCTCTTATCGTCATCTTTTGTCAAGCTGTAATGTAAAATATACTTTTCAATGTCGTCAGGATTTCCTTCCGTATAAGACCAGTCTTGCATAGAAGAGTCGTGCGGAATATTTAGTTCTTCCGATAACTCATCAATTGCTTTTCTTGTCCCACATCTAAAAGTTGGTTCCATTATCTGCTGTTTGTTTCTGCGTTTCGTTTTACAATGCCCGCTAACGTTTTGGAGCTTGTGTTCAGGCGAGGAGTGTATAGTTCCTTTCCTTTCAGACCTCTAAATTAGTTAATTACTTGTTGTTTAGTATCTTTTTGTTGTTAATCCCCGCTTGCAGCAAGGGGCTGTAATGGGCTGAGCTTTATTTATAATTTCCCTCATTTTTGATATTCTTTCCTGTTCAGTTCACTAAACACGATTGGCAAATTCCAATTTATACGTTTATGTTTTCCATGCTTACAATAAATGTCCCATTCAGGAATTGCTTTCACAATTCTTATAGCTTCTTCGTCAAAAATATTGTTATAACCTCTTAATACTTTAACACTGTCAATAATACCTTTTCCATTAGCTGAAAATTGAATAAAGACCTTTATTACTTTGTCGTCAAGTTCTGGTAAGGCTTTCCAATTGATATTTGAATAAATGAATTGCTTCAATTTTTCGTCATTTTGACTGTAAACAGATTGTTTAGATTTTGAATTGTCATAGGTTTTTATTCCTAT
>CAINMG010000009.1 GCA_903850725.1 Candidatus Staskawiczbacteria bacterium | reverse complement strand
TCAGATGTTATCCGCTTCTTTTTTTAACAATGGTAAGTATTTTATTTATCATGTAAAGCTATCTTATTATATTTTTTAATCCGTGTCAATAGCCCAGACCACTCTCGCTTTGCTCGAGGGAAATTTTAAATTTTAAAATGCACCCATTTGATCAATTTGCAAAGTTTCTTCTGGCGACAAAATTTTATTTCTTTTTAACGCACCGTTATGAATTTTTAGAACTTCACCCTTTCTTTTATCTTGTGCGTCACCAATATCTTTTTCCCCTTTTAACTCCTTTAGCTCTTTCAATATTTCTGCCTGCCCAGCCAAGATATCATTTACGCTTTCTTTCGTTGCACAATTTTTTAAATCATCCTTTGACGCACAATGTTCATTAATATAAGGAAATACAACTTCAAGATTATATTTTATAAGTCCATCTAATGTTAATGGTTTTTGATTGTTTTCTTCCATAATTTTATGATTTATTAATTCTACTTTATACTTCCATTATATTCTTTCAAAAATTCATGTCAATCTGTTTATAATCCTAGCACTTGTACCAACTGCTTTATCATAGAAACTACAACTGGTGGTGGCATCAAACTGTTTACTTCGCTTCCTTCGTCATCCAACACTGTCCATGGTTTTTCATGAACTTCTACTTTGTTTTCTGACGCATTAAAAGTATAAGAAAATTCTGGAGTGATTTCATAATCATCAGTTACATTTTTTACATCATTTACAGGAATAGAATTTCTAAGCAAAACTTTTGGAATGCCTTGCAAAGTGTAAGCTTGCTTAATTAAAAGTTCGTCTTTATTTAATCTTTCTCTAATTGGCTCAATACCATGCTCATCCCCTTCTTTGGTTTTCATACGTGGCCCAGAACATTCTGGATTATCACACAGTAAATAAAATTTGCCATTTTCATGCTCTACTTTTTTGGTTGGTAAAAGTTGTATGTTTCTTGAAGTATTACACAAAGGACAAATCACGCGAGTCTTCACTCTTTGATCAATTATGTTTGTTGGTACATCGATTAAAATAAATACATCTGGGTCATCTCTATAATTGATAAGATCGCGGAAAAATAAAGAGTAAGAAACTTGATCTACATCTCTTGGGAACCCATCAATAAAAATTGCTTTTCTGCCAAGCTTGTCTATTTCTCTTTTTGCTAAAGCTAAAATTAATTCTGTAGGAAGCAAAACTTTTGTGGATCTACCCTCCAAAGCTTCCATTATTTTTTCTATTGGCAAAAACCCACGATAATTTTTTTGTAAAAATTCTACCAGTTCTTTTTTTTGTACTTCATCTTTTACTATTGCATCAAATCCACGAATCATGTCCCCAATTGAAAAATGTGCCACTCTGTCTGGAGCCACAATCTCTGCAAACATTTTTGAATATGTTCCCTTGCCCGAAGATTTTTTTCCCATCAAATAAGCTACAAAAGTATTTGTTTGTAAAAAATCTTTTAGCTTTTTTATTTCCGGTCCGCACTTTAATTCAAAATATTCTTTCCTTTGTGCAGGATCATTAAGATCAAACTTTTTATCACTATTTGACTTTGTGTTAAACACTGGAAATTCTAAATCTTTCATAATTGTTGTATTGTCATTCCCGCGAAAGCGGGAATCCAGAAAACTTGCGTTTAACCCTGGATTCCCAATCAAGTTGGGAATGACACTAAAAAATAATTTGTTTAATAAAAATTTATTGAATTTATCTTATCACTATTTTTTGTTACCCGCAAATCTTGACATTATTGTAAAAACATGTAAATATTGAAACGAGTCAATTTCGTTTTCCAATTCCAACAACGGAGGGTGTCCGATGCATCTAGTAATGAGTGCTCCAAAGAATGGAAAGGGCTTCCATCTTTGGTTGACTGGAAACAAAACCGTAAAAGAGATTGCCGACGACTGCGAAGCCGCCGGCGAAGAATTCTTCGGATTTTGGTCTTCCGATTCCAGTGACGGCAATGGTAAGGGCATGATTTTTTGGTGCCCACGCGTCAACGAAAAACATTGGCACGGTCTGGGTACCGAAAGAATCAATGCGCCCGAAAAAGCACTGGACGGGCTTAATAAGGTGGTCTGCGTAAACTAGACAGCAAAAGTGGAAAAGATAGATGGTTTTTCAGAGTACAAATTTTAATAATTTTTTATGATTTTTTTAAAAAACTAACTATTTAAATGACTTTTAAGGG
>CAINMG010000008.1 GCA_903850725.1 Candidatus Staskawiczbacteria bacterium | reverse complement strand
TATTAATTTTAAATTATTTAATACATTATTTAATTCTTCTGGTAATTCTGACTCAAATTCTTTTGTCTCCCCACTTGGCAATTGAACTTTTAGATACTTTGCATGCAAGAATTGTCTTTGTAAATTTTCGGGCGATTTATTATCCCTATACCTGTATAGTTTATCCCCTGCAACTGGATGATGCATATGGGCAAAATGACACCTAATTTGGTGTCGCCTCCCTGTGTCAATTTTAACATCAACTAGGGTATATCCTTGATATCTCTCAATAACCTTATAATGAGTTATAGCCTCTCTTTTGCCTTCTGCCCCACTTTCCCCAGCCATATAAACCTTTTGCTTCCTAGGGTCATTTTTAGCTCTTCCGATAAGAGTATTGATATCCCCAAAATCATCCCTAACCTCTCCGCAAACTAAAGCTATATACCTTTTCTCAATATCTCTATTTATAAACTTTTTTTGCAAAAAAATCAAGGCCAGAGGGGTCTTGGCTACCAATAAAATGCCTGACGTGTCTTTATCTAATCTATGGACAATTCCATATCTTGGCGCCTCCCCAGCCAGTTTTAATTCAGGATATTTCTCAATTAAATAATCAATTAAAGTATTATCCTTAGTCTGTCCTTCTGGGAAACCCCTTCGACCCTGCTCAGGGTAAACCACCATTCCAGCTGGCTTATCTACTACAAGCACATCATTATCTTCGTATATTATTTTAATTTCCATTTGTATATTCTCCAAAATATTTAACCAAACCCTTTAAATATCTGTTATTCCTATTATCTGCATCATAATAAATTGCATCAAATTCACCTTCGCTAATTTCATGCGACATTAACAATCCCCCTGCACTATCATCAATTCCTAATGGCTTATGATAAATATAATTATCCCACTGAATATCGTTAATAATACTTTGATCATTCAAAAATCTGATCATAAAGGGAGTTAATGCCTGTGCCCATCTACCATTGAATTTTATAATATCTAAGGTTGCAGGAATTGGTATTGATTCTTTTTCTCTAATTTCATTTTCCATAAATTTAAATGTGCGCGATGCAGGATTCGGACCTGCCACCTCCTCGACGTCAACGAGGCGCTCTAGCCAAATGAGCTAATCGCGCATGATTTATTTTTGCTTGCACTGAACGTAGTGAAGTGTGGGCGCACTAGGACTCGAACCTAGGACCACATAGGTATAAGCTATGCGCTCTACCAACTGAGCTATGCGCCCGCAATTTATTTTAATTCTATACTTTTTTTGATAAAAATCAACCCTTCTAATAAAAAACTTTCATACTTATGATATGAAAGTTTTTTATTTTGCAATAAATTATTTAACTAATTTCAAGCTCATTCTATGTTCTTTAGGATCAATTAGTAAAACTTCAAAATCATACATTTGCCCAACATTTAATTTTTCTTTCATTTTTTCTTCTGACTCAAATTCCGAAACATGACAAAGCCCTCTAATTTTTGGAAGCACCTCTACAAAAGCTCCAAAGCTTGAAACTTTCAAAACTTTTGCATTAAGTGTATCTCCTTTTTTAAATTTCTTTTCAACTTCTTCCCAAGGATTTTCTTTCATTGATTTAAGCGACAAGAAAACTTGGCTGTTGGTAATTCCAATAATTTGAGCTTTGATAATTTCGCCAACTTTTACAACTTCTGCTGGATTTTCAACTAATTGCCAATCTAATTCTGAGATATGAATTAAGCCCTCGATCCCAGCTTTTTCTGGTTGAGCCTCGCCATCATTATCTGCATCAACATTAGTTTGGTTATCTGAAATAGGAAATTTAATAAATACTCCAAAATCTGCAATTCCAGTAATCTTACCATCAATAATATCGCCCTTTTTATAATTTTTCAAAATCTCTCTTGTTTGCTCTTCTGCCTTAGCTTTTTCAGATAAAATCAATTTATTTTCTTCAGCAAGCAAATCTAAAATTTTGACTTCCAATGTTTTACCAATAAATTTTTGTAGTTCTCTTAATATTTTTTGTTTATCAGCATCAATTACCCTAGGATAATGTTCTGGTGCTAATTGTGAAACTGGCAAAAATGCAGCAATTCCATCTAAAACTGCAAGCAATCCTCCTTTGTTTACTCCAGTAACTTTTACTTTTACAATTTCTCCTTTTTCTTTTATATCCCTTAACTTATTCCAACTCATATCCTTTGAAGCACCTTTCAAAGAAAGCTCTCTGTAGCCCTGATCATTTTCCATTTCTGTAATTTTGGCAAAAACTTTGTCTCCCACATTTAAGCCTTTTATAAGTTCTTTGGCTTCAAAATATTCTCTTCCATAAATTATTCCTGCACCAAAAACACCAAGATCAATATATAAAGCTGATCTTTCTCTAGCTACCACTGTTCCTTCTACAGTAGAGCCGATATTTGGATTTGCGCTAACAACTTCGTTTTTATTACTTAACATAACTAAAAAATGCAACTTAATTATTAATGCTTGGCCAGCTGCTGTTGCGCTTCAGTAACCAAGATAAGTATATAATACACTATTTTTAATTTTCTGCAAGGGTTTACGGACGACATTATTAAAAGTATAATAAAATATAAATAAAACTTATGAATAAAAAATGGAATGGGCTTTACTACCCAACAAAAGATTTTCAAAAAAAAGCGAATTTGAATAATAAGAAAATTTATAAACAAGCATCAAAAGATCCTGCAAGCTTTTGGGCTGATTTAGCAAAAAAAGAACTTTTTTGGCAAGAGCCAT
>CAINMG010000007.1 GCA_903850725.1 Candidatus Staskawiczbacteria bacterium | reverse complement strand
GCTGATGATTCAGCTTTTATGAGAAACGTTTTAAAGAATATTTTAGAGAATAGTGGATATAAAAATTTTATTGAAGCTTCGGACGGCAAGGAGGCTTTAGAAAAAATAAAATCAGAAAAACCAGATTTAGTTTTATTAGATGTTATTATGCCAAATTTGGGAGGCATAGAAGTTGTTAAAGAAATAGGTAGGCAATATAAAGTTATTATTGTATCAGCTGTTGGCCAAGAGAAAGTCGTTAAAGAAGCAGAAAGTTACGGAGCAGTAGGCTATGTTATAAAGCCTTTTGATAATAATCAGGTTTTAGAACAAGTTAATAAGGCAATTGGCTAGAAAAAATATGTCGGAAAATTACCAGAAGAAAATAAAAGTTCTAATTGTTGATGATTCTTTTTTCATGAAAAAATTGTTGCGGGATTTATTTGCAAATGATTTACAAATTGAAGTAGTAGGTGAGGCAAAAGATGGGGCAGAGGCAGTTGGAGAAGCGATTAGGCTTAAGCCAGATATTATAACTATGGATTATCATTTGCCTAAAATGAATGGAGCAGAAGCTATACGAGAAATACTAAGAAACAGTAGAATAAATCCGCCAGCTATTATAATGCTTTCAGCATATGCAAAAGACTCTACAAAAGAAACAATAGAATGTTTAGATGCAGGAGCCATAGATTTTATTGCCAAACCTTCTGGAGAAGTATCTTTAGATATAGATAAAATAAAAGATGATTTGCTTGCCAAAATCCACAATGCTTCAAGATCTAAGATAAAGTGTCAGTTTAAAAATGTTTTTAAGAAAGAGTCGCAAGAGCTTCAAAAAGCAAAAACAGAGGATAAGATTGTTGTTATCGGCTCTTCTACTGGCGGGCCATTGCTTGTAGAGCAAATTATCTCTGAGTTACCGGAAAAAATAAATTTTTCTGTTGTAATCGCCCAACATATGCCAGCTTTTTTTATTCCCTTATTTGCTAAAAGACTTTCTAAACTATGTAGCATTGAAGTTGTTGAGCCCACAGAAGGTCAGGTGCTTGAGAAGGGTAAAATTTATGTTTTGCCTGCTGATAAATTTTCTTTGGTTAAGTTTAATAAAAATTCGTTGAGCGCATATTTTAGTTTTTCAGAAATTATTGATTATATTGGTCCTAGACCACCTATAAATTGTTTTTTAAGTAGCTCGGCACTATTTTATAAAAAAAATTGTCTGGCAGTTATTTTAACAGGTATGGGGGACGATGGTTTAGACGGTGCGAGGGAAGTTAAAAATCAAGGAGGAAAGGTACTAGCTCAGGATCCTAAAACCGCAGTTGTTTCTTCTATGCCAGACGAAGTTATAAATGCAAACCTTGCCGACAGAATAGTGGCTCCAAAAGAAATTGTAAAGGCAATTAAAGAACTAATAATTTAATTTATTGATGATGTTTGATACTAATAAATTTAAAGATATATTTTTACTTGAAGCAAAAGAACATTTACAGAAACTAAATGATAACTTACTTTTATTAGAAAAAATATTTAAGGATAAAAAAATAGAAAATAAGTTGGCAAGTAGTCAGTCAGGAGAGTTGTTAAATGAGCTAATGCGTTCTTCTCATACAGTGAAAAGCTCATCAGCTACAATGGGTTTTAATAAACTAGCTTATTTAACCCATGTTTTAGAAGATATTTTTGATTATGCAAGGTATGGAAAATTGACTCTGGACAAAAAGATTTTTAATTTTTTGTATGATATTTTTGATAATATAGAAAAATCCTTAAAGGAAATCAAGGAAAATAACAAAGAATTGGATTTACAAGAATTAGCAGATAAGATAAAATTAGTTACTGGAGTGGCAACTACTGGTACTGGAAAATCAATAAAAAATCAACCAGATGGACAGCCTTTAAAGGTAAAGTCTGGCGAAGTAAAATCTGATGGTTTTGAAAAAATCTCTCATATTAATGTTTCTGTAGAAAAATTAGATCAGCTAATGAATTTGACTGAAGAGCTTTTAATCCATAGGCTTCGTCTTAATGCATATTTTAAAAAAATTACTCATTCTTCAGATCTTGATGAAATAAATGAGAGTTTGGGGTTTGCAATTTCAAATTTACAATATAGCGTAATGCAAGTGCGTCTGGTTCCAGTGGCAGAAGCTTTTATTAATTTTCCAAGATTGGTAAGAGATTTATCTTTAAAGCAAAACAAAGATATAGAATTTGAAATCTTAGGCTCTGATTTAGAGTTAGACAGAACAATTGTAGACAAATTGCAAGATCCGGTAGTGCATCTTTTGAGAAATGCTATTGACCATGGTATAATTAATCATGGGAAAATTAAGATTGTAGTTAAAAGAGAGAAAGATTATTTTGCAATAGAGGTTGAAGATTCAGGTCAAGGTATTGATTGGCAAAAAGTGGTAGCTGTGGCTTTTAAAAGATCAATTATTAATCAAGAAACAGCTAATAAATTTAACAAAGAATTAGAACAAAAGAAAAATAATATACCATCAGATGAGATTGTGCATTTGATATTTCACCCAAATTTAAGTACTGCAGAAAAAATCACTGAAACCTCTGGTAGGGGAGTTGGGCTGAGCGTGGTAGAGAATTTTATAAGAGATATTCATGGGAATATAACTGTGTATTCTCCATTATCAGAAAATAAAGGAACAAAAATTATTCTTGAACTACCTTTGACATTAGCAATCATCAAATCGCTTTTAGTAAAAGTTCAAGATCAAAGATTTGCTATTCCATTTACAGTAATTGAGAGAGCAGTTTCTGTGCCCCAAGAAAGCATTAAAAGCATGGGGGATCAAGACATAGCTGTAATTGATGAAATTGATGTACCATTAATAAGAATGGAAAAAATATTTGGTTTTTTGTCTTCTCAAACTAGAAATAAAGATAATTTAACAATAGTTTTGGCAAGGCGTGGTTTGGATCTTGTGGGCCTTGTAGTTGATGAGTTAATTAACCAGCAAGAAATCATTGTAAAATCATTACCAGATTATGTAAAAGGGGTAAAAGGGTTTGCTGGCTCCACTATTTTGGGTGATGGGCAGACGGTTTTGATTTTAGATATTGCAAGCATTGCGTTGGATATTAAAAAATTAACTAGAGTTTAAAAATAATTAAATTAAAATTTATGACAGAAGAAAAAGAATTTTATACAAAAGAACAAATAGATGAATTAAAAGAAATTACAAATATTGGAGCAGGAAATGCAGCCACAGCTTTGTCGCATATGCTTGGTAAAAAAGTTCAAATGAGTGTTCCAGAGTCTTATGTGGGAGACTTAGCTGAAGTGCAACATATAGTAGGAGAGTCAGAGGAAAAAGTTATGGCAGTATTTTTCAAGATGCATGGGGACGCAGAGGGGGCCATGCTTATGATTTTTCCACCAAAAGATGCACTAAATTTTATCAATGTTCTTACAAAGAATAATAAAAAAGATATTAACGATTTTACAGAAGAAGATAAATCATCAATATCTGAACTGGGTAATATCTTGCTGGGAGCATCAGTAGCAGCGCTTGGTAAATTTTTGAACTTAAATATTTTGCATACTATTCCTGATCAGGCTTATGACATGGTTGGAGCTATTATGGACAATGTTTTGTCTAACTTAAGTCAGACAGAAGAAAAAGTTTTGCTATTTAAAATTAATTTAAAATTAGTTGAAGACAATGGTGTTGGTGGGGATTTGTATTATTTGTTTGATCCAGAATCTACAAAAAAAATATTTTCAGTATTAAATTCTAAAATTAAATAAAACATGGCAGAAATAATTGAAATAAAAACAGCAGAATTATATGTGGGCCACAATGATCAAGTTATAAGAACTGGGAGCGTGGGCTCTTGTGTTGTAATTGCTTTGTTTGATACAGAAAAAAGAGTAGGTGGTTTGGCTCATGCCATGCTACCACATAGAAAGAACAATTTGACAGGTGATAAATATCCAGCTCGTTATGTAGATGAGGCAATTAATAATTTACTTGAAGGGTTAAAGGCAGTTGGAGCTAATAAAAAAAATATTCTAGCAAAATTAGTAGGTGGAGCTTCAATGTTTAAAAAATTAACAGAAGAAAAGAATTCTATTGGCTCTCAAAATATTCAAATGGCTCGTCAAAAGTTACAAGAACTTGGCATTCCAATTGATGGAGAGGATACTGGTGGATCATCGGGAAAAATGGTAATATTTGATTTAAAAACAGGGATTGTGGATGTGAGTACTGCACTATAAGATCGG
>CAINMG010000006.1 GCA_903850725.1 Candidatus Staskawiczbacteria bacterium | reverse complement strand
GTTGTGTAGCTAATGTTTTATGATTTCGTAATGTTTTATGATTTTGCATAGTTTTTGTTAATCATACTATGCTAGACACACTTTTGTATAGGGTCCCTTTAAAGGTAACTTCCCCCGCCCACGCCCACGACCAATGTCGGGGCGGGACAACCTGTTGTCGGGTTTAGCATTCTTTCCAAGTAACCCGCCACGACTTCTCGTTACTTCGTAACGACCAAATGGCCGTTGTAGCGATCACTTTCCCGAGTTTCGAAAGGATAAACCAAGGGAAAATGATGACGAGAACTAATATCCGGCAAATCGTTTTCATGGCATTCCTCCCCGCCCTGTGGGCGAAAATGTAAAATTCGCATACTCCATGAAAGTCTACGAATCCGTTTAATATTATATTAAATTAATCATAATTGTGAAAGCTTGTCAATAGTGAATCATGAAAAATAAAGAGTTATAATATAAATTGACAATATGAACAAATAATTAGAATTTTCTTAAAGGTACAGAATTAGACTAAAAAGCAATTACTAAAAATTACTTAGTAGTTCAAAAAATGGTAGTTACAAAAAATCAACTGTCCGGAAATTCCGGATAGTTCAAAAAGAGGGGCAAAGGGAGATAGAATATCCGAGGAATCCTCGTTAGTTCAAATTAATGTTAGTTGCAAGAAAAAAATTATTAAATCTTAAAAAATAATTAAACAACTTTTTTATGGATACAGAAAAATTACAATATATTGCAAAATTATTAGTGGCTCCGGGTAAGGGGATTTTGGCTGCTGATGAAAGTTTTAGCACAATTGAAAAAAGATTTGTGCTTTGTGATATAGAGAATACAGAAGAAAATCGTAGGGCATATAGAGAAATGCTTTTTACAACACCTGCAATAGAAGAATATATTAGCGGAGTTATTTTGTTTGAAGAAACTTTGTATCAGACCCTTCGAGGCGCTCAGGGCAAGCAAACAGAGGGAGTTTTGTTTCCAGAATTTTTAACAGGGCGTAGAATACTTCCGGGAATTAAAGTTGATCAAGGGTTAGATGGTTTTGGGGAAAAAGAAAAAATAACTAAAGGTATTGGAACTTTGCAGGAAAGATTGATTGATTACGCAAAAGCCGGAGCTAAATTTACCAAATGGCGAGCTGTTTTTACAATCGAAAATAATGTTTTGCCAACAGATGAATGTATATTGGAAAATGCCAAGCTTTTGGCAGAATATGCTTTGTTTTGCCAAGAAGCAGGATTAGTGCCAGTTGTCGAGCCAGAAATTTTGATGGAAGGTTCTCATACGATTGATAAATGTAAAGAAGTCTCGGAAAAAGTTTTTAAAATTGTTTTTGGAGAGTTAAAAGTAAAAGAAATATATTTTCCAGGAATGATTTTAAAACCAAGTATGGTTTTGGCTGGTAAAGATTGTTTAAACCAGCCAAGTTCAAAAGAAGTTGCAGAAAAAACTTTAGAGGTTTTAAAAAATTGCGTGCCAACTGAAGTAGCAGGAATTGTGTTTTTGTCTGGCGGGCAAAGTGATGAAGACGCAACAAAAAATTTAAATGAAATTGTGAAATTGGCAAAAGAAAACAATGAAGCTCTTTGGCCGATTACTTTTTCTTATGGCAGAGACTTGCAAGATAGTCCCATGAAAATTTGGGCTGGTAAAGAAGAAAATATTTTATCAGCTAAAAATGAATTTTATAAGAAAGCTAAGGAAAACAGCATGGCTTCTAAGGGAGAGTATTTAGGTGAATAGAATTATGATTTTATCTAAAAAGGCAACAATTTTATTTACTGTGTTTGTGGATATTTTAGGACTTGGGATTGTAATTCCTATTTTGCCTTTTTATGTGCAAAGTTTTGGAGTGTCTGATTTTGGAATTACCATGCTTTTTTCTGTTTTTGCATTATGTTCTTTTGTGTCATCCCCATTTTTGGGAGCGTTGTCAGATAGAATTGGGAGGCGACCAGTCTTGATAATAAGTATAGCAAGCACAGCTTTGGGTTGGGTTATTTTCGCTTTGGCTCAAAACCCATTTTTTCTATTTTTGGGAAGAATAATTGATGGCTCAGCTGCTGGAAATTTTTCTACAGCCCAAAGTTATTTGTCAGACCTTTCAAAAAACGACAAGGAGAGAACAGCTAATTTGGGATTGATTGGAGCTATGTTTGGAATTGGTTTTATAATTGGTCCAATGCTCGGAGGTTTATTGGGAAGTATAAACCATACTTTACCTTTTTGGGTAGTTGCATTTTTAGCTACAATAAATACAATTTTAGCATATTTTAATTTGCCTGAAACTCATTTTCCAAAAAAATCAGATCAAAGTAGTAAATTACAAATAAATCCATTTAAGCCAATATTAAATGCTATTTTTGACAAACCACTTTTACCAGGATATACAGCTTGGTTTTTGTTTAGTTTGGCAGTTTCTGCTCAGCAAGCTGTTTTTGCAATTTACTTACTACGCGCGTTTAATTATGGAGAATTTGCAACAGGAATAATTTTAACTATAATGGGAGTTGTAATTGCTATAAATCAAGGGTTTTTGCTTAAAAAGTTTTGGATTAAAAATTTTAAAGAACCAGATTTGGAAATTTACTTGTTTTTATTTTTTGGTTTGGGATTTTTATTAATATCTTTTTCAAATTTTATTTTATTTGTAATTGGAATTATTTTAACAACCTTTGGGCAATCGGTTTTAAGAGTGGTGATGACAAGTCAAATAGTTTCAAAAGCAGAGCATAAAAGAGGGGAGGTGTTAGGGGTTATGAATTCAGTAATGTCTTTGGGAATGATAATAGGGCCATTTTTGGGAGGAATTTTGATTATTTATAACATAGGGGCTCCATTTATATTATCTTTTGTATTATGCTTAATTGGTTTTGCTGTTTTGTTTACTACTCACAAAAAATCTCAAAAAATTATTGAAACAAATCCACCTGTTAATTTTCCTATTTAGGATTGTATTTAAGTGATATTTTTTGTTATAATAAGATTGAGATAAAAAAATGTAAAAAAATTATGAGTACAGATATCATAAATTTGTTTGAAAAATGTAAGATTGATTATTCTTGGTCTTTTTCTGATAAAACTAGAAAGGATACTGCTTATATTACACACGGATTTCATCGTTATCCTG
>CAINMG010000005.1 GCA_903850725.1 Candidatus Staskawiczbacteria bacterium | reverse complement strand
CGGGGCACCCGCGTGCTCGAAAAATTTATTTGGCTCGCTACTAAATATAATATTTAACAAATAATTAAATAATCTTAAAAAATATGATAGGAAAAATTTTACAAATTATCGGACCAGTTATTGATGTGGAATTTCCAGAAGAAGGAAAGCTTCCACAGATTTATAATGCGCTGAAAATTAAAAATGGCGATAAAGAAATTGTGCTTGAGGTTGTTAAACATTTGGATTTAACAAAAGTTAGAGCAATTTCTTTGGCTTCTACAGACGGCTTGCAAAGAGGGCAAGATGTAGTGGATACAGAAGCTCAAATTTCTGTTCCAGTAGGGCCTGAAGTTTTGGGAAATATTTTTAATGTAATTGGTGAGAGCTTAGAAAAAGATAAAAATTTAAAATTTACAAAAAGATGGCCAATTCATAGAAATTCTCCACCATTAACTGAGCAAACTACTAAAACAGAAATTTTTGAAACTGGAATTAAAGTGGTGGACTTAATTGCCCCATTTATTAAAGGAGGAAAAATTGGACTTTTTGGAGGAGCAGGAGTAGGTAAAACAGTTTTCTTGCAAGAATTAATCAGAAACGTGGCTGAAGAATCTGGAGGAGTTTCAGTATTTGCCGGAGTTGGGGAAAGAACCAGAGAAGGAAATGATTTGTATAAAGAAATGACAGATTCTGGAGTTATCAATAAAACAGCTTTGGTATTTGGACAAATGAATGAAGTGCCTGGAGCAAGAGCTAGAGTAGCTTTAAGCGCGCTTACAATGGCTGAATATTTTAGAGATGAAGAAAAGAAAAATGTGCTTTTGTTTATTGATAATATTTTCAGATTTTCACAAGCAGGCTCTGAAGTTTCAACATTACTTGGACGTATGCCAAGTGCTGTAGGATATCAGCCAACTTTGGCTCAAGAAATGGCAGAATTACAAGAAAGAATTACGAGTACTAAAAATGGATCAATTACATCTGTCCAAGCAATTTATGTGCCAGCAGATGATATTACAGATCCAGCCCCAGCTACAACATTTGCACATTTAGATTCTACAATTGTGCTTTCCCGAGCTTTAACAGAAATTGGAATTTATCCTGCTGTAGATCCATTGGCTTCAACTTCTTCAGCTTTAGATCCTAAAATTGTAGGAGAAAAACATTATAATACAGCAAGACTTATTCAAAAAACTTTGCAAAAATATAAAGATTTGCAAGATATTATTGCAATTTTAGGTATTGAAGAGTTGTCTGACGAAGATAAAAAAACAGTAGATAGAGCAAGAAAAATTCAAAGATTTTTGTCTCAACCATTTTTCGTGGCAGAAAACTTTACAGGAACAAAGGGTAAATTTGTAAAATTAGAAGACACGATTCGCGGATTTGCAGAAATTTTGGAAGGTAAATATGATGATGTCCCAGAAGAAAAATTTTATATGAAAGGCGGAATCGAGGAAGTAATTGCTTAGTTTTTTGCTCGCCAAATCAAATTCTTCTGCGCGCCACGGCCTCTCTGCGGGGCACCCGCGTGCTCGAAAAATTTATTTGGCTCGCTAACAGTTTATATTATATGAAGCTTTCAATTTATTCATTAAAAAAAGTTTTGTTTCAGGGTAATGCCCAGCTTTTGAATTGCAAAACGCAAATGGGTGAAATTACGGTACTGGATAATCACGAGCCTTTGATTACTGTTTTAACCCAAGGAACAGCTAGGGTTGATGATGAAAGTGGTAAGGCTCATTATTTTGAGATTAAATCAGGATTTTTGGAAGTAAAAGAGGGAAGTGAAGTAAGATGCATTGTAGAGCAATAATTAAAAGCCGACTGGATTTGTCGGTTTTTGAGTTGCAGTAAACATTATTCTGTGATATTATAACTTATATGGAAGAAAATATTATAGAAAAATCTGATCAGGAACTAGTACGGCTTTCTTTAAAAAATAAAGAATTTTATGGTTTTTTAATACAAAAATATCAAGATAAACTAAAAAGATATATTTTGCGAATATCTGGAGGAGTATACAATGATGCAGATGATATTTTGCAAGATGTTTTTATTAAAGTTTATAAAAATTTGAATGATTATGACCCTAGTTTAAAATTTTCGTCTTGGATATATCGTATTACACATAATGAGACTATATCGTTTTTACGTAAAATAAATAGAAAACCAACTACTTATAATTTTGAAATAGATGCTGTAAAAGTAAAAACTATTGAAGAAGATTTGACATTGGATCAAAAATTGGACAATGCAAAAGTAAAAGAAAATCTTTTAAAGATAATTAGCAATTTAGATAAAAAATATCAAGATGTAGTTTTGCTCAGGTATTCAGAGGATAAAGATTATCAGGAAATTTCTGATATTTTAAAGAAGCCACAAGGAACAGTTGCAACTTTATTAAGGCAAGCAAAAAGCCAACTTAAAGAAGAGATTGTAAAAAATAAACATTTATTTTCATAAAAATATGCAAGAAGAAAACAATAAAGATATTTCCAAAAAAGTTTTAGATAAAATTGAATGTGATAAAATTTGTCCCACAGCCAAATGGTGTTTTGTGTGTAAGAATTATGCTTTTTGGGTGGTAGCTATTTTATCTGGATTGATTGTCTCTTTGGCATTAAGTTTGATGGTTTTCTTTTTCATGGATCAAGATTGGGGTGTTTATCAACTGCAAGGCGAAAACATTGCAAGTCATATTTTGGTGTTTACTCCATATCTTTGGATAATTGTATTTTTGCTGTTTATTTTGCTAATAGTTTATAGTTTTAATAAAACCAAAGAAGGTTATAAAATAAGTCATTTGAAATCTGCGGAAATTGGAGCTTTAATAATAATAGTCGTAGCTTTGGCGTGTGTTTTTGCTGGAATAAGTGCCATAATCGATGATAGTTTTCACAAAAGATTGCCAATGTATAATTCAGTTATTTTTGATAAACACAGCACTTGGAATGACCCTCAAAATGGTTTATTAGGTGGGGAAGTGACTGGTGTTGAAAATAGCGAAAGATTTTTCTTAAAAGACTTTAAGAATAAAAATTGGAATGTAGAAAAAGAAAATTTAATAATAATTCCAGAGACTTTTATTTTAAAAACTGGTGAAAAAATAAAAATGATTGGTAGAATTTGCAACCCTTGCCCAGTTAGGACTTTTATTGTAAACACCATAAAACCCTGGTAAATAATTATTTTATTTGCCTGTGAATAACTCGCTCTTGCATAAATGTGTTGGGGGGGGGTATTATAAGATAATAATATTAAAAACAAAACATCATGCAAAAAAGTAATCTCTCAAAGCTTTTACTCATAACCCTTACCACAATCTTTGTAGGTACATTTTTATATACAATAAACCCACAAACAGTTAAGGCTTGGAATTGTGGAGATGCATTAGTAGACTCACGAGATAGTAAATCATATTCTACAGTTTTAATTGGCTCTCAATGTTGGATGCGAGAAAATTTAAATGTGGGCACAAAAATCACTTCTTGCACAAATGGATATGCAGGCGTATGCACAACTGGCGGTGATACAGTCCAAGATCAAGGAACCAGTTGTAGCTCAATTCAAAAATATTGCTATTCAGACAATGAAGCCAATTGCACCACTTACGGAGGTCTTTATCAATGGAATCAAGCAATGTGTGGTAGCACAACTGAAGGAGCTCAAGGCATTTGTCCAACTGGATGGCACATTCCCACAGATGCAGAGCAATACACTTTAGAAAACTATCTTAAGGATGAAGGGCAAACTTGTAATG
>CAINMG010000004.1 GCA_903850725.1 Candidatus Staskawiczbacteria bacterium | reverse complement strand
TTTTCAATTAAAAAATAAAGGTCGAAAAATATTTTAAGATATAAAAATTAAAAAAATATAAAAATATGGCAAGAAATTTAGAATCAGGTGGGGGATCAGATGAAATACCTCCAGAGGAGGTGGCTGAAATGAGAGAAAAATTTTTAAGTGAGGCTTTAGAAAGAGAAGTTGAAGCTGCGAAACAAGATGGAAGAGAGGTATATGTAGACGCCTCTGAAGGAGTAAAGAAAAATATGCAAAAAGCAAACTTAGCACTTACAAGAAGGGCAGAAAATCCTGAGTTAAGAAGAGAATTGCAAAATACTTTAGCTAGTACAGTTGAATCTTTGAATAATTTTGCACAGTTGGGGGATTCTGAAAAGCCTATGTCAGAGTCAAAAGTGAGAAACCTTATTGCTTTTTTAACTGAGGTGACAAAGGCTGTAAATTATACTGTAGGCCATGGTAATAGGCCAGCAGATATAAAAATAGATCTTAGCGAATGGGAGTTGAATAAATAGCAAAATAAAAAAACAGTCCGCGTTGAGGCGGGCTGTTTTGTTGATAAAATTTTATTTTGTTGTTACAGATTCTACAATCTTTTTGAAAATTTCTACTTGCTTTTCTGCTAATTGGGATAATATTTTTCTGTCTATTTCTATTTTATTATCTTTCAATGCTTTAATGAATTTACTGTAGTTAATTCCCAAAGGTCTGACAGATCCATTAATATGAGCATTCCAAAGCTGTCTATTTGTTCTTTTTTTAGCTTTTCTATCGCGAAATGCATAAGTCCAAGCGTGGCGCAGTGCATCTTTAGCTGATCTGAGTTTAGATTTTCTTCCCCAGCGAAAACCTTTGGCGTGTTTTAGCAAATGTTTTCTATGTTTTCTGGCTGCAGTTGATTTTTTTACTCTTACCATATTTTTTAATTTTAATTATTATACCTTTAATTGTAAATATCTTCTTAATCTTTTAATTTCACTTTTTGAAACTAAAACCATTTTGCGACCCTTTCTTTTAGCATCCCCAGTCTTTTTTGACCTATAATGGTTTTGACCAGCCACTCTTCTTAAAATTTTACCATTTTTGGTAACTTTAAACCTTTTTAAAAATGCTTTTTTTGCTTTCATATTTTTATTGTTTACTAATAATTAATGTAAATCCTCTTGGCTCTCTTTTTAATTCTCTTTCAATTTTAATTGGTGTTAATTTATCTACTGATTCTAAAAATAACAAAATTTTATTTTTGGCATATTCTCCCATTGCCTTTTCTCTGCCCTTAAGTACCATACTTACTTTGACCTTGTCTCCATCTTTCAAAAAGTCTTCAGATTGTTTGGCTTTAGTCTCTATGTCGTGCGGTGAAATATTAAATCCCAATCTTACTTCTTTTAATTCTGTTTTGGTCTTTACTTTTGCTTTTTTTTCTTTTTTCTGCATTGAGTATAAATACTTCCCATAATCTCCAATTCTGCAAACTGGGGGATCTACTTTTTCTGTAACTTGAATTAAATCTAAACTTTTTGATTTTGCTAAATCAATTGCAGAAAATATATCCATTACTCCAAGCTGTTCTCCTATTTCAGATATTACTCTTACTTCTTTTGCTTTTATGAAATTGTTTATTGGGGTTTGATTTTGCAATTTATAAAAAAATTAATTATATGGTGGAAGTGGCGATATTGAAATCGCGTCCAGAAGTTATTTAAAAATAAATCTACAAATTTAGTTTATTTTGTTGTTGGAGTGTTAATTAAGAAATAAACAAAATTATTAACACCTTAGCCAACGTTTAATTTTAACAAACTTCCGAAGGCAAGAAGCTGTCTATCCTGATAATATAACACCTTTACTCCATCTATCAGGAGTTGATGGGAAAGATGGCATTAAGCGTATGCTAATGCTGGTTGCTTGTTGAAAATATTGGCAACTATTGGTTTTCTAAAAGTTTTACGAGATTTTAGAATACTCGATTTGCATTATTTTTAAAAGAACAACTGTCAAAGCTTGCACTCCCGCGAATTTTAATCGTAGCTCTCCAAATCAAATTTTTTTTCGTCTCGACCTCTCTTCGGGGTTTCCCTCGCCTCAAAAAAATTTATTTGGTTCGCTACTTAGACAATTCTCTATTGATTTCGCGCTCTACATCTCTGCTTTTTATCTTTTCTTTCTTATCGTATTTTTTCTTTCCGCGAGCTAAGGCGAATTCAAGCTTTATCCTACCACTATTATCATAAACTTTCAAGGGGATAAGGGAAAAACCTTTTTCTTTTGATTTACCTTGCAGATAATTGATTTCTTTTTTGTTTAAAAGTATTTTTCTAGTTCGTTCTATATTGTAATCTTGAGGGGCATTATTTGGTTGGTAGGGAGGTATCTTGGTTCCTATTAAACTGGGTTCTTGCTTGCTATTAAAAACCACATAAGAGCCAGTTAAAGTTATGTGTCCAGCTCTAATTGATTTTACTTCTTGACCAAGCAAAATCAAACCAGCCTCAAATTTCTCAAGGATTTCATAATCATAGTAGGCTTTTTTATTTTCCGAATATATTTGCTCTTTCATATTATGCTTATAATATCATAAAAAGTTATTATTGACAAGTTTTTTAGTATGTGATGTTTAAAAGATTGATATAAAATTCCAAAAAAAAGAGGGAATTTGAGACTATTTTGGACATTCAGGGGCTGTTTTTAGCTCTATTTTGAAGAATTTTCTTTGAGTTTTCCACAGCTTATATCTTGACTTGGCGACTTGAATAGACTATAATAATACAATAATGTAAATATCTTAAGTTGTCAATTTAAGATTTTTTTATTAATTTAGCAAACATAAAATATAAATTTATGAGTACTAAAATAAACACAGAATTAGATTTAGAATCAGCACCTAAAAAAACTAAAGTTAAAAAAATGTTGCCTGCTGTAGTGTTGGTAACAACCTTTTATTATTCCTCAATATTTGCCATTGGTTTAATTTTAGGGTATTTGGCCACTAAAATTTATTGCCATAAAATGGGTATAGATGAAGAAAGTGGAGATAAAATATTTTTTGATATTAGTAAAAAGTGGACTATACACTTGCATCACTGGATAATGGGTTTTATTCTTATAGCTTTTATTGCTTTAGCTGGCTGGCGACAAGAAATCCCAGTATTTTTGTGGGGGGCATTGTTTGGGATGATGGCTCAAGATATTTATGATTATAATGATTGGCATCAAGTTTTGATAAAAAAAGAGGAGGTTAAAATATAAAATAATAAAAATTTGAAGGCGCGGGAAACCGCGCTTTTAAATTGTAATAATTATGTTACAATAAATAAATTGGAGGGGTGCCAGAGCGGTTTAATGGAACGGTTTCGAAAACCGTGGCTCGCAAGGGTCTCGTGAGTTCAAATCTCACCCCCTCCGCCAAATTGTACTTTCAGCGAAATTGAAAGATGTTGCCTCGGCGCAAAGCGCCTCGGCATGGTATTTTTCCGCAATTTTGAAGGCATTTTTGAAATCCAAAACCAAAGTGCGGTCGGCAATGCGGAAGTTCGAACCAATCTTTTTGAGAAAATCCCGAATCCTTTCGGGATTTTCTTGTTGAGCGTATTTTTCGGCTTGGTTGGCGTCTTTTAGAAAGGCAATGGCAAGTTCGAACCGATTATTGCTCTTTCGCCCAAAAGCGGTGATTTTCTCCTTCAAATCTTTTTTAGCGAGAATGAGCTTGTACTTTTTAGCGGTATATTCCGCTTGTGATAAATTGCCGTCCAGTTGTAAATCAAGCAGACGATCAAGTTTTGTTTCTATCTCCACAAGCTCATTTCTCGCTTTTTGGGCGAAAGAGCTTTCCGCTTGGGCAATTTCCATTTTCTCGTTTTCAAAATAATTGATTGAAGCATTTGCCCAAGCGGGAGACAAAGAAACTTTTTTAATTTCTTCCTTTATTTGAGAAGTGATGGCGTCCTCTCTCGCATACCTTTGCGAACAAGGATTTTTCCGTTTGGTGCATCGCAAATAGTTATGTCCTTTTTGCGTTTCGGTGGTAATGAAGCAACCACACTCTCCGCAACGGAAAAATCCTCTAAATATATAAGGTTTGAGTTTTGGCGATTTCGGTTTGCTCTTGTTCGCCATCACTTCTTGAACGGAATCAAAAAGTTTCTTTGTGATAATCGGTTCATGCTTTCCGTCATACAGTTCGCCGTTATATTCAATCATGCCGTAATATATTTTATTTTTCAGCATATACTGATAATTTGAGACGGAAAGCATTTTGCCTTTCTTGCCAACCAAGCCAATGGAATTGATAATATTTCGGATTTGAGCGAGGGGGTATTCGCCAGTTGCATACATTGCAAAAGCCCGCTTGATATACTTTGCCTTTTCCTTGTCCACAGCGATACAGCGGGCGTTTTTGTCGTTCACATAGCCAAGTGGCGCCCAAGCGGGCCATATTCCATTTCGCAATTTCTGGCGAATACCCCTCTTTATATTTTCCGAAAGATTATCCACATAATATTTTGATTGCCCAAAAGCGATGGA
>CAINMG010000003.1 GCA_903850725.1 Candidatus Staskawiczbacteria bacterium | reverse complement strand
TTGCAAAATTTTAAAGCCCTTAAAAGTCATTTAAATAGTTAGTTTTTTAAAAAAATCATAAAAAATTATTAAAATTTGTACTCTGAAAAACCATCTATCTTTTCCACTTTTGCTGTCTAGTTTACGCAGACCACCTTACTCAATCAAGAACAGTAGCCACTCAATCACCAGTAGGTTGCACAGGTGGAACTCCAACTTTATCTCAAGCTTGCACTTATGTTCCAATAATCACTTCACCAATAACCACTGGAGGCACAAACACAACAGGTACTGGAAGTACCACACCAAATCCAACAATCACTCCAACTGTCCCAAACACTCTAACGCCTCAAGGCTCAATGACAGCATTAGACAAGCAAGCTCTCATAGCCAAACTCAAAGCTCAGCTCATTGAACTTATTCGTCAACTCATCCAGCTCCTGCAACAAGAATTGGTCGCAATGATACAGCAACAATCAACAAGATAAAAAAACAATAAAAATAAAAGCTTGTCTTGTTTTAAGGCAAGTTTTTTGTTAGAATAAATCAATGAGTTTATAGGTGGTGGGTGGTAGCTGGTAGAAATTTTATTTTGCCACTACTTCCTACAAGCTACAAGCTACAAGCTAAATATGGATTGTCCAAATAAGCATGGTGAGCTAAAAAAAATAAATTTTCATAACGTAGAGGTTGATTATTGTCAAGAATGTTTGGGGATTTGGTTTGATAAAGATGAATTAAGATTGGCTAAAGACGATAAAGACAAACAATTAAATTGGGTTGACTTCGATATTTGGAGGGACAAAAGTAAATTTGAATTTTCTCATAGTCAAAAACAATGTCCTTCTTGTCGTACTATGTTTGTGGAAGCAAAATATGATGACTCAAAAGTCAAAATTGATTTTTGTAAAAATTGTAATGGTATTTGGTTGGACCGTGGGGAATTTAAGCAAATAATAAATTATTTAAAAAGAAAATCAGATTATGAAATTTTGCATAAATATACAAAAAATATAATTTTAGAAGGCTGGGAGGTTTTCTCTGGACCTGAGAAATTTAGGGATGAATTAGAAGATTTTTTAATGTTACTTAAAATATTTAATCATAAATTTGTTGTGCAACATCCATTGCTTAATGCATGGATTGAAGCCCAACAGAAATAACGAGTTTGTAGGTGGTAGGTAGTAGCTGGTAGGGTTTCAAAACCTGTCACTACTTCCTACAAGCTACAAGCTACAAGCTAATATGTTTGGTTTTATTATTGGGGCAGTTGTAATTGTTGTAGTATTTTGGCTAATTGCTAGTTACAATGGCCTAGTTACTTTAAGAATGCGAGCCAAAGAAGCATGGTCTGATATTGATATTCAGTTAAAAAGAAGATATGACTTAATTCCTAATTTAATTGAAACAGTAAAAGGTTATGCAAGTCATGAAAGCAATGTGTTTCAAAAAGTTACAGAAGCTAGGGTTAAAGCAATAGCCACTCAGGGAATGTCGCAAAAAGCACAAGCAGAAAATCAATTATCAGAAGCTTTAAAAAGTTTGTTTGCAGTATCTGAAAGCTATCCAGACTTAAAAGCATCCGCAAATTTTTTACAATTGCAGACAGAACTTACAGATACAGAAGATAAAATTCAAGCTTCTCGCAGATTTTATAATGCTAATGTAAGAGATCTAAACATCCAAGTCCAAGTATTTCCAACCAATTTAATTGCCAAACAATTAGGTTTTTCAGAAATGGAATTATTTGAAGTAGCAGATGCTAAAGAACGCGAAAATGTTTCGGTTAAGTTTTAAAAATATGGCAACACTTTATACTCAAGCAGATTCAAATGTTAGAAAAACGTGGCTTCTTGTCACAGGTTTCTTGGTTTTTATAATTGCTATTGGTTGGCTATTTTCTTATGCTTTGGATAGCAATGGAATTTTGGTTTTTGCGGTAATTTTTAGTTTTGCTACAAGCTTTGCAAGCTATTGGTGGTCAGATAAAATTGTTTTAGCAATGTATAAAGCAATTCCAGTAGAGCACAATAAAAATCCAGAGCTTTATCATATTGTAGAAAATTTATGTATTACAGCAGGCTTGCCTGTGCCTAAAATTTATATAATTCCTGAGATGCAGATGAATGCTTTTGCTACTGGGCGTGATGCAAAACATGCTGTGGTGGCAGTGACTCAAGGACTTTTGCAAAGATTAGATAAAAAAGAATTAGAGGGAGTTTTGGCTCACGAGATGTCACATATTGGCAACAAAGACATGCTTTTGTCTACAGTAATTGTAATTTTGGCTGGAGTTATTGCTATGGCTTCAAATATGTTTTTAAGAATTAGTTTTTTTGGAGGCTCAAGAAATTCAGATAATGATAACAAAGGAAATTTGGGAGTAATTTTATTAATTTTAAGTGTTGTAGCTGCAATTCTAGCTCCGATTGCTGCTAGTTTAATTCAGCTTGCAATTTCTCGCAAAAGAGAATTTTTAGCTGATGCTTCTGGCGCTTTGCTTACAAGATACCCAGAAGGTTTAGCTAGCGCTTTAGAAAAAATTTCGCAAGACGGCGTGCCAATGAAAACAGCTAGCACAGCCACAAGTCATTTGTTTATAAGCAATCCTTTTAAAGGTAAGCAAAAGCAAGATTGGTTTATAAAATTATTTTCCACCCATCCACCTGTTGAAGAAAGAATAAAAGCATTAAGAGACATGAAATAGCTTGGAAAATGGGGAGTTTTGTGGTAAGGTATTGTTATGAATGAGTAAGTAAAATAAATAAAATTTTAAATATATGAAAATTGTTGAGCAAAAAATTGAAAAATTAAAAGATAAAGTAGTTAAATTATACGAATCAAAAGAAAAAGGACGGGATGATTGGGCTGACTGGCTTTATAATAGTCACATTTTTTTAGTAGCAGATTTATTAAAAAAAAATAGCTGGAAAATATGGTGCAGATAAAGATATATCTGTGGCGTCGGCAATGTTGCATGATATTGCTGATGCAGTAATGGACAGAAGTAATGAAAATCACGAAGAAAAAACCTTAGAAATTGCAATAAAATTTTTGAAAGAGTCTGGGTTTAATGATTCTGAAATTACGGTTATTGAAGATGCAATTAAATCTCATAGTTGTTATGGAAACGAAAGACCACAAACCATTGAAGGCAGAGTAATGGCTACAGCCGATGGAATTGCTCATTTACAAAGTGATTTTTATGAATTTGCCCTAAAAGAAAAAAGAAAAGCAGAATCATTGCAAGAAATTTCAAAATGGGCAGTTGAAAAAATTAACAGAGATTTTAATGAAAAGATTTTTTTTAAGGATTTGCAAAAAGAAGTTGAAAGTGATTATAGAAGGCTTTTAACTCAATTTGAAAATTTAGGTAAATAACAATAAAATTTGGAGGAGTCGTATAGTGGCCATTACAATACCCTGGAAAGGTATGACCTTCACGGGTCCCGTGGGTTCGAGTCCCACCTCCTCCGCCAATTTTCACTTTTTGTGAAATCGTAAGAAACAGCCTCGGCGCAAAGCGCCTCGGCATGGTATTTTTCCGCAATTTTAAAGGCATTTTTGAAATCCAAAACCAAAGTGCGGTCGGCAATGCGGAAGTTCGAACCAATCTTTTTGAGAAAATCCCGAATCCTTTCGGGATTTTCTTGTTGAGCGTATTTTTCAGCTTGGTTGGCGTCTTTTAG
>CAINMG010000002.1 GCA_903850725.1 Candidatus Staskawiczbacteria bacterium | reverse complement strand
TGGTTAATTGTTTTAAAAAGTAAAAGAGAAAAAATTGAGAAAAGCTTATCACAATTTAGAAAAAAGTAAGAACTTGATTTTTCGAGGCAGGTTTTGATTAAATGAAAATTTTACTCAAAACTTAGTTTCGTAATTCAAAGTAATTTACTAAGTCAATCTTATCCCAAAAAACACAAAAAAACAATCCTACGCCGTTAAGACGCAGAACTGCTTTGAGAATAGTTTTATTAAACTTTTATTCCTGCTCCAGCCAAAATGCTCTCTATTTCTTTTACCTTGCTTTCTAATTTCTCAAATTCATTGCGATAAACAATATCACTTACTTTACTATCTATAACTTTTAATCTGTTTTCAATTTTATTAAAACGATTATTCGCACTTTCTTCAGCTTTTTTGAATTTTTCATCTACATTATTAAAACCTTTTCCAATCATCAATGCTAAATCATCTATTGTTGTTATTTTTTTTACCATATATTTAAAAATTAATTACTATACTTCCATTATACTCCGCCTAAATCCATCGTCAAGTACGCAGATAAGAAACCCATCCCTTGCCATTTCACCTACCCATTAATTCATCCCTCGCCCTTCCCAAAGGGAAAGGATTTTTCGTACCCCCTCCTTTCGGGAGGGGGTTTGGGGGTAGGTGGAATAGATCAGTCAAAGCGGGTAAGTTTTACAAAAAAACAATCCCGTTTCACCGGAATTGCTTTGAAAAATTTTTAAAAAAATTAATTATTAAACTCCTAATACTTCTCTAATCATTGTTAAAAATTGACCAGATACACTCGCAACAACTAATATTACCGTACCTATAACTGCTGCGATAAAAGCTTTTCTTGCTAATCCTGTTTTTTCTGGACTGCCCCCAGATGTCAGCCATAAATAACTCGCAATTACAAAACCGATGGCAGATAATACTGCACCAGCAGACTTAAGAGCGACATCAATATTTACCAATAATTTATTTAATGTAGGAGAAATAGCATTTGCTTTATGCGGTAAAATTAAAATAGTACTCAAGAGCAAAGTAAAAATTATTTTTTTGTTTATGACTATTTTATTCACTTTTGATTCAATTAGTTTTTTACCAAAAAATATAAATAGATTTTGACAATTTAACTAATTTGTTAATTTTAAAAATTTTTAATAAATATATTTCTTAATTATTTTCCTTGGAATAAAGCACTTCTTATCATTTCTTTGGCAAATGTTGCAAGTATAACCATAATTGCGCCAGCAATACCAGCATACACCATTTTTCTAGCAGTACCAATCTTGGTGGGATCACCTTGTGCCAATAAGAATAAAAGTCCTGCTACAAGGAATGCTATTACAATTAAAATTGTAGCCACGGTCATAAGAACATTCGCCACACTTGTGACTATATCAACTATAATTAAAGCCTGTGCGGAAAATGGGAAAACCAAGGCTACAACTGCAACCAATAATAAAGTTTGTAAGAATAATATTTTTTTGTTTATTTGCATTTTTTTTAAAAAAATTAAGCTCCTGTGAGTATGGCGTTTTTGATTATTAACCAAGCTGTGCCTGACAAAAAAGCAACTGCCGTTCCAACTATTGAATAAATTAATGCCTGTTTTGCTTTAGTGAGTTTAGCGGGGTCACCTTGAGCTGAAAGAAACAAAAACCCCGTAACCAACCAAAAAATAACCACTGCAGCACTCACCACCACATTAACTATGCTTAAAAGATTCCCTGCTAATGCAGTGATTGTTTGAGCTGATGCCATGTTTGGCAAAAACAAAATTCCAAAAATTAAAAGCGAAAGCGGTAGGAGTAAGTTGATATTTGGTAAAT
>CAINMG010000001.1 GCA_903850725.1 Candidatus Staskawiczbacteria bacterium | reverse complement strand
TCATTTTTTCGGATGTTAAACCGGCGGATTTTTTAACCCCGCTTCTTTTGAGTATACATCAACCAAAGTTTTAGGAATAAAATAAAAAACATCTTGACCACCTTCTTGAATTTGCCCTAATTTAACCAAAACTTCTTTACGTGGAAGTACTGGGTGCCTACCCTGTTGTGAATTCAAAAAATAAACTTTTTTTATTTTATCCATTGTTTCTTTATCTAAACCACGCCTATATTCTGGATCAACAATAGTTCTAGCGTGATCTTGAAAAAATATCACCCTTATTTCAAATGGCTTGTTTCTTTGAGCAAATTCTTCTTCGGACATGTCTTCAGGCTTTGCTTCTGTGCTATAGCTTCTTGTCGTATTATACTGACTACCTCCGCGCTGATCCTGCTCAAATTGTTCTTTAGAAATTACAGAAAGACTACTTCTTAATTCGATTTCATTAGAATTATATGGATTAACATCTCCCCATTTTAAAAGATTGGTTCCATGCTTCAGAAAAGTCCATCCGCGAGGGACTGCCGGCTCAACCTCTTTTTTCTCTAAACTTTCTTGGCTAATTATATCATCTTCGTTTAATACATCTGGATTAAATGCCATGTTTTTATTTATTAATTAATTTTTATACTTTATTCTACTTTAAAGTAGAATAGCTTTTGGTTATCACGTGATAACCTGATGTTCTAATATTTTATATAATGTTGGAGTGTTATGTTGTGTTGTGTTGTGTTATTTTAAATTTTTATTAACAATATTTTCTAAAATTTTAAAAATCTCAACCATTACAAAAGTGTCCTGCTTACAATACTCTAAAAGTAAATTCAACTTTTTAGCTCGTTCATTTGGCTCTTTGTCTTCGTTCACAATATCCTGCCACCAGACATATCCTACTGCGTTTCCGGTATATGGCAAATCGTCATAAGTCATTTCCGGCAACAATACATTCATAACTTTTTCAATAGAAGCCTTCCCTTTAAAATCTTTATGAACATAGTGTTGTTGTGAAAAGATATCCATTAAATCATGCATTTGCTCACAAATTCTAGTTACAACTGGTTCGTATTGAGGCAACCTTTCGCCAATTTCCTTTGTAACACCTTTTTCAAAGCTGTCATTCCAGGCCAAAATTGTTCCCACAGGATCAATATATTCCTCTAGCTTTTTGGCAACAACTACAGATGGGTCTGAATTTTCTTGGTGCAAATATTCTACATGTCTTAAATCTCCACCTTTTTTATCTATAATATGTAAAGAAAACTGTATTGGAATTCTTTGATATGGTTTATATCCTTTATATGCAGGGATCGCTGGCGCAAAAGTTTCATAATCAAAAAAATACAAAGGATATGTATAGCCATCTAATATTTTAGCAATTTCTTTTATGTCGATTATTTCCTCGTTTGTTTTGTGCGTGTGAATCTGATTTTGTTGAGTCACGCTTAAATCTGAAGTATCGTCAATTTCATGTAAAAGATAAGTTTTCTTTTCTACTAATTCAACAAGTTTATCTGGACTCAATCCTATACGCGACAAATCATGTACAGAATATTCCGGTATTTCTGGATGCGATCTTTTAAATGTCGCGCAATGCCTACTTCTTCCATAAAAATTACACTTACAACCGTCAGCTGGTTCTTTTTCTTGGCCCAAGTATTCTTTAGCTTTTTGCATTTGCTGGGCAACAACATCTTTTTTATCAGACACTTTTTCTGTGCAATCTTCAACAACAAATAAATTCTCAACATCCAATTCATTACCCCTAACATACTCACTGTTTAAATGAACAATAAATTTTTTGCCGATATCAATTCCGTATTTCTCTAATACAATAGATTGAAAAGTTATGTCAGAAATATGGTCATGTGGCCTGTCTTTATCTTTTAAAGAATTTGTTGCCTTTACCTCATATAAATCATATTTTAAGGTCTCTGCATTCCAAACAATAAAATCACATCTAATTATATAACCATCTACAATAAATGTTGGCTGATAAATAACCGCCACATTCTCTCGCACCAACACCTCACTCCGCTTGACCTCCTTTACCTCGCCTTCAGTGAAGGCGGGAACAAACCCAGAAAATATTTTAAGTCTTTTTGCATATTCCTCTACAATATTTCCTTGGTCCATTATATTTTGCTCTGTGGCAGAAACAACAAATTCATCTAGCTTTGGCATATGCAACCTAAACCAAGCGTCTTTCGGACATGTTAAGTATTCCAGAAATCTAGACTTAGATATTAGCTTCATAATTATTTTTCATATTTATCAAATAATTTTTTTCAATTTCATTATACCAAAAAATCGCTTCTGTTAATAGCGATTTTTTATAACGTTGCGGATTTATCTCCTAAACAAACTTGATGTTGCATATTCCACAACAACCCTCTAATAGTTTGATAATCAGAAGATGTGGGCCCCGCAACTATGAGTTTTTCTATATTTTTCCTGAATAAATTTTTAGAACGATTATTCGCTTCACCTGTTGTGTGACCCTTTAATAAAGAAATTGGTAAATAGTTAGATGGTTCTAAAAATTGTTTTGCAGTTTTATCTTCAAGGGGTTTCCTTTCATTATTAATATTTCTAAAGAAAATAAAGTCCTCAGTATAACCCAAAAAAGATATTGCCCCACTGGCTATGGCATTATTTCCAAGAATGCTTGCCGCTCTACAAGCCCGAGCATAAATAATCTTATTTTTTACTGCTTTTGTGTCTGACATTTCTAAAATAGCTTCATTGTCTTGACCATAAATTACAGCATCATTTCCATGTCCATTAAAAACTACGAATTTTGCATTTGTTTTTTCTAATGTTCCTACAACTCGTTTTTTATTGGCCTTATCTCTCCGTAAATCTATAACTTTAAAACCTTTTGTTTCTGCTTCTTTAATTATATCCTCACTCCATTTAGAAAGATAAAGCGTTGGTGCTTCATATTCTGGTCTAGTAATTAATAATGTTTTATCCATAAAAGTTAGTTTTCGTTTTTATCAGATAATAATTCATCCAATAAAGTACCATTTTTTAATGCTTTAAGAAAATTTATTTCCATTTTTATAATAGTTTTACCAACTTCATCGCCTTTTCTAACATGATCAATAAGCTCGCCCTTAGTAAAGGTACCAGATGACCCAATAGAAACCACCAATTCCGGAGAAAGCAAATCAAGGCGCTCTGTAACCAGATCCTTTAAATCCTCTGAAATTTGAATATCTTTTACTTCTGCCATACTAAATTAAATTTAATTCTTCAAGCTTTTCTAAAATTTTTTTGCTTCTTTCAGTGTTGTTTTTTACTTCGAAATAAGCAACATCCCATGTAATGGGTTGCTTAAGTCCATTTTCTTGCAATACAAGAATAATCTCCCTCCTTGTGTTAAGCGGAAGGTTGGCAAAAGATCTTAAGAATTTTTCTCTATTTTGTTCATTCATAAGTTTATTTTTAGTTCATTTTTATTATAGCTTAACCTAAACAAAAATTCAAATGCCACTCACTACCTATAAAATATTGTGAAAATCTTTAATGAAAATATTTGAAAATATCGCCTGTTAGTCTAAAAGCAGTACATGGCACAAACCATAAATATCTCAAATCGTATGGCGAAAGTGCATCTAAATAATTATTGTATTCAGGATTGCTTTTATTTAAATAAAGATCCTTTTGTTTCAATTCGCCTTTTAAAATCATCATTGTGGCAGATAGGTCATCTAAAAATGCTTCTTTGCTGGTCCAAACCTGCTCTATTCCGTTAAAATATCTTTCAATTGGAAAAAATATGTATCTATCCATTAAAACTCCTAAATTATGATAAAGTTCAATTGATCTTTTTAAATTCTCATTTTTCTTAAATTTTGAAATATTTTTATCGCTTCCTGTTAATTCTGTTATTTCTTCGTAACTGATCATTTTGTTATCAAACCGACTTACGGTGTTCCAAAGAAATCTGTGTAAATCATCAAGATATAGATAGTCTTTGTGCCCTTCTGGCTGAGAAGAGAAAAAATTAATTATGCAATTCTTAATATCAAAACATAGTTCAGAAAATTCGTCTTCATTTAGTCTTCTTATGCCTAAATTTAAAACAATATTACCCGGAGCCATTCTCAAAAACAAATCCCAATATTTATAAAAATCATTTCCAAAATTGTCTTTTTCTTTTAATTCTTTCTTTATGGCATCATCTCCAAAATCTAGCCAGCTTATAAACTCTCTGAATTCCAGATCAAAAAATGGTTCAATTATTACTTTATTATCTTTTTGTTCTCTTAAATTTTTGAGTGCATATTGAAATAATCCGCCACTTTGTTTTAGAAAATTTTCAGGATAATAATGTGGTTTTACTTTCCATTGATTATCTATTTTTTCTAAATTTACAGAAAAATAATCCTTACCACGGTTAATTCCAGGATAAATGCGAGCCATTTCTTGTCTTGGAGTTTCGCCCTCAAAATATTCTGATACATTTTCCCAACCCCAATTTGTTTGAAACCACCTCCTAAAAATTCTGTTTATGATTCCGGACTTACTTAATTTTTCCTTTTCTTTGTCGGACAAGGTGAACTTTTCTTTTTCTTTCAAATCTTCTTTGCCTAATTCACCAGGCATAATTTCGTCAGTTCTCATAAATAATAAGTCCTCAAACAGCTCGCATATTTCATGTTCATTTCTTGGGGCATATTCATCATAAATACTTTTCATATTTTTTAACTTCATTTTATTTCTCAATTAATTTTTATTTTTGGTCTGTTATAAAAACTGTACCATCCTTAAAAATCGGCTCGACCACTGGAATATTATCTGCCATTCTAACATCAATTTTATCCGAATCTTTTTCGGTCTCCATAATTTGATTTAACCTTTGAATAAATTCTTTTAACTTCATATTTTTAATAAACCCACAATTGAAATTGCGGATAGCTATTCTTATCATAAAAATCTAGATGTCTGTCGTCTTCCCATACAAGCTCAGTAAAATTTTCATAATCTTCATTATAACCACGACAAACAACCAGCACTTTATTTAAAAGTTTATACGGAATAAGTTTTAAAATAATTTTTGCCAAAACAGGATTTAAATTTATATCCATAATTTTTTATTTTTCGTCAGTTATAAAAACTACGCCATCCTTAAAAACAGGCTCAACAACAAAGATATTATCCGCCATCCGAACATCAATTTTATCAGAATCTTTTTCAGTTTTTAAAATATTCTCTAGTTTTTCTACGAATTTACTTAATTTCATATCTTTTTATTAAATCTAAACAATCTTCATAAGCATCTGCTTTGCCACCAATAAATTCGTTTAAACCAAATTCTTCAATATCTTCGCTTTCCCATAATTCTTCCTTCCATTCAGTTCGATAATTTTTTGCTAATTCCGATATTTCTTTTTTTAATAATTGTAATTTTGTATTCATATATTAATAATTGATCAAATAAAATATTAAGTCAAATATTATTTTAATTTGTAAGAACCACTTCCGACAAATTCAAGATAACCCTTATCTCGTAGAAATTGTAGCTGTTGCCTAATTTTTGGTTTTATATTTTTATTTTCAGAGTGGATTATAGATAAATCTTTTTCAAATGCATATATATCTTGCAAGGTAAACTCTTTTTTATTTAATGTATCAATGCAATTCATAATATCTAAAATCCAACCCTTTGCATCGGCTCTTACAATCTTTTTTAAGAATATTGTTTTCTGCCATTTCTCTAATACATCTTTCTTATCAACCTCCTTTCCGTTTTCAATATAAAAAATTTGTCCTGCTTTTGGTATTTTTGAGAATAATATATTTGAACCAATCCAACCAGCTCGTCTCGCACTACCTGCAAGTGGTTTTCTTTGTTCAATAATTTCTGATACAAAAAAATGTTTTGGAATAACGAAAAAATCATTTACATTCCACATCTTAACTATATAGCCTAGAAAAAAGAAATTTGGCTTTTGAGGCGAATTAATTCTCTTTATCATTTGAGAATAAGCCCCCGCAGAAACCTTACTACCAATCTTGCCTCTTTTTGATTTTAACTCAAAATCCTCTGAGCATTTTTTACAATAAAAATCAGCAACAGGTTTGTTGTTATCATAATCATAAATACTATCTCCACAATTTGGACAATATATTTCACTAAGTACCCAAGATTCACTAAGCACTCGAGCTTTTTGAGAATAACTTTTATAACTATCTGCTAGTTTTGTATCAAAACTTAAATTCATATTTTTAATATGCTTGATAATAATCTGGGATGTCAGTTTCAAACTTACCCAAGCCTTTAAGGTTTATAACTTTTTTATTACCACTAGACATATAAACCGCAAAATGTGCGGATAATTTTTGAGCTTTTTGTAAAATTTGTTTTTTTGATTTACTAAACCCAATAAAAATATATGGCATGGTTTTAGCAAAATCCTTATAAACAATAATATCTTTTGAATCAAATTCAATTCTATCAATTGGATATTTATATTTTTGAAGTAATTCAAAGTAACATTCTAATTTTAGTCTTTCAGATTTGTTGGCATCTTTTAAAATTCCGAAAAACCCAAAAATACTAATATTGCCTAAAATTAATTTTTCCTCTTGAAGCTTGTAAGTTATCATAATTTTAATATAGATTATTTATAAGAAGTATTTTGCCTATGATTAATTTCTAAAATTTCAATAACACCATTTTTTTCATTTATATGATAAATTATTCTATATGGCCAAATTATAATTTTACTTTTATCTGCCATATCTGCATGCATTTTTTCACCTAAAAATGGGTTTGTTTCCAAAATTTTCAATGCAATAAAAATTCTTTTATGCCATGGCTGTGGAATTTTATCTAGAGATTTTTGTGGCTTTTTAGGAATGTAAACAAAATATTTATCTTGCATTTTTTTTACCACCGCTTTTTTTAATAACTTTTTTTACAGTTTTTGCAATATATGACTTTTTTGGTTTTTCCATCATTACAGATGGCTCTAAATCTGCGTCCGTGTACCCGACTTCTTCCATTAATTTTTCCAAGGTTACATACTCCCCTCTTTTTATTTGATCTTCTGCTTCTTTTATATCAGCCATTATTTTAGGATTACTCAAAATTTCTAAATCCTCCATCATGGAATCAAAATATTCTGCAGAAATTAAAACTGCTTTGGCTCTGCCGTTTTCAGTTAAAGTGTAATAAGTAGAAGGCTTTTGTACTTCCTCAGCTATGTCAAAAATTCGCCTTCTTGCTTCTGATATTGAAATAATTGTTTTTAAATTCATATTTTTTATTATTTAATTATCTATGTACATTATAGCGTACATCATAAACTCGTGTCAATAGTTAAAATTTTATATCAATTTATTTTCTTTAAAACTATATGGATTTTGTTTTTTTGAAATAATAATATGATCTAAAATATCTATACCCATTATTTTGCCAGCTTCTGCCAAGCGCTTGGTAATTGTGATATCTTCATGCGATGGCTCTGTATCCCCCGAAGGATGATTGTGCACAAAAATCACAGAAACTGCTTTAGCTTTAATAGCTTCTCCAAATACCTCTCGGGGATGAACTAAATTTGAATTTATTGTTCCAATAGATACTTCACTTACACTGTGATTTCTACTATTTAATGAAATTAAATAAAAATGCTCTTTGTTATAATCTTTTATTTTATTATTTATCAAACTGCAAACTGCTTGCGGACTAGTTATTTCTTTATTGTTTAATTCTTTAGATGGTGAATTTACCCGTCTGCCAATTTCAAAAACCGCTTTTATTTGAGTAGCTTTTGCTGGACCAATACCTTTAATTTGTGATAATTCTGCAATACTGGCTTCTGCTAATTTTTCTAAACTACCAAATTGAGCAATAATTTTTTGTGCGGTCACTGCCACCGATTCTCCTGCGACACCTCTACCCAAAATCACTTGCAAAAGCTCTTGCGAAGAAAGTGCTCTTTCCCCCAAATTTAAAAGCCGTTCTCTAGGCCTTTCTTCCTTTGGCAAATCATGAATTGTAAAATTTTTTCCCATAACTTTATTTATTTAAACTTGCTTTAGGAATATTTCATCAATCACCTTGCGCGAGCCTGGGCTAGAGGTTTATGCTATTTATGATTTTCTGCAATTTTCCAAATGCCTTTTTCACGAAATGCTGGAATATTTTGCCTGCGTGCAGCATTAAAAACAGCTGGCGCAGATTTTTTGTGCATTCTTGCATAATCGGAAAGCGTGATTACTTTTTGCCCCTTTAAATATGTTATCCTTTTGTGTAATGATTCTGCCAATGCAAGCATAACCACTTTTTCCATTATTTTTGTATTTTTTTTATTTCTATAATCCTCAAAAGCCTTGTAATAATCTTTCTTATTTTTATCTCTAATAATAATTATTGGAAAACCCATTCTTTGCAACTGAAAACAAACCAGCACTCTGCCAATTCTTCCGTTACCATCATTAAATGGATGTATGGTTTCAAACTCCAAATGAAACTTTGCAATTTTATCTAAAAAATAATCATCAAAATTATTTACGTATTCCGATATCAAAGAATCCACCATAGCCTCCACATGCTCTGGGGCTGGAGCAATATGATTTCCAACGCGCACATATTCCCCCGCCCTTCTAAAACGGCCAGCAATTGTATCACTTATTCCACCAATTAACATTTGGTGTAAAAGTAAAATGGTTTGTTTACTAATTTCTGCTTCCTGGGATTTATTACGGATGTATCCAATAACTCTAGCTAAATTTTTTGCTTCATAAACTTCACGCAAAGAAACATCACGTGAAACCTCCATGTCCAAAAGAATTTTTTCTGTTTCCTTCAAGGTCAAAGTTGAATTTTCGATGGCATTTGAGTTATAAACACTTTCAGGGATTTCAGTTTCATCAAGCATCGCCAAAAGCGACTCCTTACCCCTTTTTAAAGAATCATACTGTTTTTTCAATTCTTGTATATTATCTTTAATTGGTTGTGTTGTTGGCATGAATTTATAGTTAATAATATGCTTTAAGTATACTAAATTAACGTCTTTATGTCAATATTTAGTGAATTTATGATTAAAATAAGCCTAATTCACTATATTTTACCGTTTAAACTTGCTTTAGGAATATTTCACCAATAGCCTTGCGCGGGGATGGGCTAAGGGTTTTTATTGCATCTTTAACTTGCATTTTTACATTTTTAACTTTACTTTAATTTATCCGCCTTAAGGCGAGACAAAGCTCTTTTTGAGGGCAAGTTCAATTTTTATTATTCTTTAATATCGTTTATTATATCAAACCATTTTTTAACCAAAGCATACTCCGTAGGATTTGTTTTTTTATAATTCTCTGGACCAGCTGTCATATATTGCTCTATAGCTTCGGCCCAATATTCTGTTACCTTTATATAAGCCTCTCTTTGTTTATCATCATTTTTTATTGATTCCACATATTCTGAAAAAAATTCTTTACTTTCTGAAAATGCAGATGTTGCGTCGCATAATAATTTAATTCTTTGCGGTTCTGACAAAATAATATTTCTTGTCCAATCATTTTGATGAGCAAACTCATGATCCAAAATTGAAGTGATATTTTTCATATCATAGGAAAATTGTTTAAATAAACTAATTTTACCAGGTTTTTCGTGATAAATACTTCCACCATCTGCCTGGCCTGCTAAGCCAGCTTCAATATCTTCTATTCCGTATTCTTCTGGCAAATCTCTTTCTTCATTAACAAATAAAACAGCATCTGTTGAAATAAACCATTGAGCAGGATATCTTTTAGTTAACAAGTCACTGACTTTTTTATTAACATCTCCCTTCCAAGTCATATTAGGACTTTCACGAAACATTTCTGCAACTTTCTGAAAACCATTAACTTTTAGCCCTTTCTGTTTTTTTAGTTTTTCTTCTTTTGATAAAGTGACCCACATCTCTTTCGCCGCAAGTACTGGGCTAGCCATTACCACTGCTTGTGGGGAATGGGACCCTATACAAAAGTGTGTCTAGCATAGTATGATTAACAAAAACTATGCAAAATCATAAAACATTACGTAAGGTGGTCTGCGTAAACTAGACAGCAAAAGTGGAAAAGATAGATGGTTTTTCAGAGTACAAATTTTAATAATTTTTTATGATTTTTTTAAAAAACTAACTATTTAAATGACTTTTAAGGGCTTTA